>JAIKXN010000005.1 GCA_024684055.1 Lachnospiraceae bacterium
TCCTCATAGTATCGGGAGGATTGCTTTTCTTCGTATTTGAATTTAACAATCCTTTGACCATAAAAGAATACAGCGTTCCCCAGAAATTAATGGCAGCTTTCTTCCAGTCGATAACCACCAGAACCGCAGGCTTTGCCACAGTTCCTCAGGAGAATCTGACCAATGCATCCTCGTTCGTATCACTGATACTGATGTTTATCGGAGGTTCGCCCACAGGTACCGCGGGCGGTATCAAAACAGTAACCGCAGCAGTCTTAATCGCTTCCGCGATTGCCACCATTAAAAGCAAAGAAGAGACATCTCTTTTACACAGATCGATACCGAAGCAGTCTGTTAACAAATCGGTCGCGGTAATCGCAGTTTCTTTTGCGATAATGTCCGTTTCAACCATTCTTTTATGTGCTGCAACCAAAGCCGACATACTCGATATTTTATATGAAACCGTAAGTGCGACGGCAACAGTCGGCCTTACGAGAAACTTCACCTCGACACTTAATTTCTTCGGAAAACTGGTAATAATAGTAACCATGTATTTGGGAAGAGTAGGCCCGATATCGTTATTTATCGCACTCAACACCCAGAAATACTCTCCCAATGCAATTAAGAATCCGACCGAGCAGATAAGCGTCGGATAACGAAAGGATTAATTATGAAGAAAAAGAAAACTTATGCGGTATTCGGACTCGGAAGATACGGATGCGCGGTAGCTAAGGAACTGGTAAGATGCGGTATGGAAGTTCTTGCAATCGATATGGACGAAACGCTCGTTAATGCCGCCATTGCCGACATTCCTTACTGCAAATGTGCGGATGTTACGGATAAGGAAGTTTTAGAGCAGCTCGGCATCAAAAACGTCGACGTTGTAATAATAGCCATGGCCCAGAGCCTGGAAGCCAGTGTAATGGCAACCATGCTCTGCAAAGAGCTCGGTGTCGAAAAAGTTATCGCAAAAGCTTCCAGCGAGATGAACTGTAAAATCCTCGAAAAAGTCGGCGCGGACAAAACCATTTTCCCCGAAAAAGAATCCGGCATGAGACTTGCCAAGAATCTTTTAAGTTCGGGATTTATTGATGCTGTCGAGATTTCCAAGGATGTCTCCATGATGGAAATCGAAGTGCGCGACGAATGGGTCGGCAAAACCCTTTTGGAATTAAACTTACGTGTAAAATATTCATTAAACGTAGTGGCAATTATTCAGAACAAGAAAATCGAAACCTACATCGATCCCACCGTTCCGCTTACCAAGGAAATGACCCTCGTGGTTATCGCAAATATCAGCAAAATCAACAAACTGCGCGAAGTATAAATATTGGACATAAAACATTTAGGAATGTATAATGTTTTCGGAGGATTCGAAATGGACGAAATAGCGGTATTAATCCCGTGTTACAACGAAAGCAAAACAATAGAAAAAGTCGTAAAAGAATTTAAAGAGGCACTTCCCGAAGCCGTTATATACGTATATGACAACAATTCCACAGACGGAACCGACGAGATTGCAAAGAAAGCCGGTGCCGTGGTTCGTTATGAGCATCAGCAGGGCAAGGGAAATGTCATCAGAAGAATGTTTTCTGAAATAGATGCCAAATGTTACATCATGGTAGACGGCGACGACACATATCCTGCCACCAACGTGCGTGAAAGGGCAGACAAGGTTTTAATCGACCGTGCGGATATGGTTGTCGGCGACAGACTCTCCTCCACGTATTTTCAGCAGAACAAAAGGCCTTTCCACAACTTCGGAAATTCACTGGTCAGAGCCTGCATCAATGTGCTCTTCAAGAGTGATATCAAGGATATCATGACAGGCTACAGGGCTTTCAGTTACAGATTTGTAAAGACTTTCCCCGTTCTTTCGAAAGGCTTTGAAATAGAAACCGAAATGACCATTCACGCGGTGGATAAAAACATGTATGTGGAGAATGTGGTGATTGATTACAGAGACCGTCCCGAAGGAAGCGTTTCAAAGCTTAACACTTACTCTGACGGCTTCAAGGTTTTGGGAACAATTTTCAGACTATTCAGAACATACAGACCTGCCAGATATTTCGGACTTATATCTTTTATCCTGGTTGCTCTTGCAACAGGCTTTATGGTTCCGGTTATAATCGAATATATTCAGACCGGACTGGTCCCGAGATTCCCTACTTTGATTGTCTGCGGCTTTGCTGTAATCGCCGCTATACAGTCTTTCTTTACAGGACAGCTTTTAAAAACGATTTATCAGAAAAACCGTCAGGATTTCGAGATGAATCTTTACAGTGTAACATCAGAAATGCAGGAAAAAGAAAAATAGCAAAAGGACTTGGCATTTACCAAGTCCTTTTATCATTCTATATTTAGGTATCTTGTTTCCGCTGAATTAGTTATCAATACATGACTATTAGAATAATCTGCTAAAACAGATATTAGATACTCTGCATCGTCCTTGTATTCTGTAAAGACATTTGTTTCCAGATTATATAACCAATACTTTCCCGAATACCTGCTAAGCAATAATAAATAATTCTGATTATCGGTATAATTCTTCGAAATATCCAAGTCTTCATTTTGTAACAGAATATTGTCCTGATTATCCAGTTCAAACAGAATCCCGTTACTGTTAAAGTTTCTGATAAAGCATATATTATTCTGAACTTCAAATTTAGAAACATGAACATTCGAAACAACATTTCTCACTTTTCCGTGCAGTTCTATTTCCGACTCTTT
>JAIKXN010000044.1 GCA_024684055.1 Lachnospiraceae bacterium
TTACCGAAAATGAGAAAGAAATGATAATCGTCAGAGATATTCTGACTGAGATTCCGACCGATTTATCGGACATAAAATACCGTCAGGGAATTATGAAAGATTTCCTCGAAAACGATACTCTTACACAAAGTTTTTCCGAAGCCGTATGGCAGATAAAAGCCCTGAAAGATTACGGAAACAACCGAACTCTTATTTCTCAAAACGGCACAAGTTTATACGTTCTTCTCGAATATTTGAGAGAGCTTTCCGTATATGTAAATGTGCTTGAAGAGACCGTTAAATGCCTCGAAAACAATAAACCCGAATCAGAGGGATTAAACAATCTTCTTGCGGAAGTCAAAAAAGTCGTCAGCGAAGAAAACTTTCAGATTGCAAAAGATGACATCAACAAGATGGTTGAGGATATATCAAATGTGCGTGGCGCGCTCGTTGGTGTGAATTTTACTCCGGATCTGGATGTCGAGCAGGTGGCCGTTGTCGAATTCGTTCCGTACAAACTGCGTTCGAAATACAAAATAGCAGAAATGCTCGCCGGCATGAACAATCTCCTTAATTCCGGAATGGCAACAAACACCGTCGGAAGACCGGCCGCAGCAACAAGAGTGATCGATCCGCTTCTTGTGACAATGACACCGCAGATAGAGAAACATTTAAAAAGACATTATGTCAAAATCAAAGACATAATGTCCAAATACGCCAAACTCGACGGCACCTTTATAACGGATATCTACGAGGGAATTACCTACTATCTTGCAATGGCAAGATTCGCAAAAAGACTCAGAAACGAAGGCTTTGAAATCTGTCTTCCGAAATTAAGCAAGGATGCATCCGACAGATCTTTTTCCATTAAAGACCTGTACAACATAAGACTCTTTTTCGCAGGCGAAAAGAATATCGTAAAGAATGATTTTTCTTTTTCACCCAAAGAAAACCTCTACATTCTTACAGGTCCCAACCGCGGCGGAAAAACGATCATAGAACAGGCTGTGGGAATCATTTCCATCCTTGCTTCCTCAGGTTCATTCGTACCCGCTTCGGAATGCAGCGGAAAACCTTTTAATAATATCCTTACGCATTTTCCGATAGACGAAAACCTGACCATCAACTACGGAAGACTCGGCGAGGAAGCCGTAAGAATCAAGGAAATCGTCAACGAAGCCGACAACGAAACACTTATTCTTTTTAACGAAACATATTCGACCACGTCGGCTGTCGACGGCCTCTACCTTTCAAAAGATCTGCTGAAAATCTTAAAGGAAACCGGTTCCGCAGTCATTTTCAATACACATATTCATGATGTTGCAAGATCGATCGAAGAAATGAATGCATGGCCCGGCAAAAGCAGTTTCGTCAGTCTTGTAATGGAAATAAAAGACAATGTGAATACTTTTCGCGTTAAAAGAAGCGCACCGGAATCAAAATCCTATGCTAAAAACATTGCAGAAAAATACGGCATTACATATGAGCAGATGAAGGAAGAAAAGAATCTTAAATAACGTAAATTTCACGGTCTGTATGTATCTTTTTCAACCGCCTCGTACAGATTCATTCCCATTTTTTTCTCGTAAAAATCTTTTAACGCAAGATTCTCCGCTCGCATTCCGGGATCATAATGTCCGTAGCGGCTCGCAACGTCATTCATTCTGTCGTTTATATCCATAACACCTTCCGAACCCGCAATGGAATCGCAGAACTTTATCAGATCGTCGTACTCATCAAGCTTTGCTTCTTTAAGCTCTTTTTTAAGCATATTCATTTCTTCTTCGGAGGTGTCAAATTTACCGACGTATGTTTCAACCTGCCTGTTGAAAAAAGAATGAGAAAGACAAACTCTCGCAACATCATCGTAACCTAAAGACATCATGTATGAATATCCGTCGGAAACATGTCTTAAGTAAGAGACTCCGAATCTTCTTCCTATATCATGAAGGAGGCCCAGAACATATGCTTTATCGGGATCCATTCCGGTTAACTCTGCAATTTTCCCTGCGCAGTGTGCGGTGGTTTTGCTGTGATTCACCCATGCGCCCGGATTAAGTTTTTCTGCCTCTTCAAGTATTCTGTTTGCTTCATCCACACTCGGATACATATGATATCTCCCAATTTTTGTATTAGTCTATTCCCATAACATACGGATAGTATATACTTTCTCCTCCATACAGTGTCCCGATAAACTGCAATTAATCATTATGAAACAGTAACCCCGTCCCCCTGATTCCTTTCCTCATCGCCTTCCGCATCAATAAAAAGCGTATGCGAGTCGATGGCTTTGTTGTAACTGACTCGTGTTATGTTTATACCGAATGAAGCAAGGCATTCGCTCGCCTTAAGGAATGCTCCGATATGATTCGGCATCGTAGTGACATATGTTTTTCTCATTTGTTTTACTCTCCTGAAAATATTTTATCAAAAACAGATTTTTTTGGATATTCAAAACTTTGCCGAAAGTTTCTCAATTATTGCAAATTTTACAGCAAAACCCCGGAAGCGAACTTCCGGGGTTATTTAAACTCTTTTCTGTCAGTTAAAAGTTTTAGCCTTTCGGATAAATCCTGAAGATCAGATAATCATATCCGTTACCGTAGGTATATTTGGTGATAGTGTCGTATTTGCCGACAACTTTTCCAAATGCAGTTGTTACGTCGGAATATAATACTTTATTCCTGTCATATACGAGAATAAAAGTATAACTGCCGCTGTTTACGTTAAACTGTGCTTTCTGATTCGTCAGATTTTGTTTTGCTTCAGCAATACTTGAAACCACATAATCTTCCAATCCTAACAGATCATATGTTTTGGAAGTACATTGTTTATGAAAATCATAAGGGTCGTAATAGGTCGAAAAAGCAGCATCTGATTTAAGGAAACTTATGTAGGGAATCTGTTCTGAATAATAGCTTTCATGAAGTTCTATTGCATTTGCCTCATCAACATTATACCATTTTCCGCTGACTTTCACCTGATTCCAGTGTATTTGTGAACCGGTCACACTTTCACCGCCGACACTTACACATTTTAATCCGTTATAAACACAGAATGCCTGGAAAATATCAGTTGCATGGCCATCCCTCATGTTCATGATCGTTCTGTAATAACAATCTTCATTATAAATATTGGAATCCATATACATAATCAGATCATGAATGGCATTAACTTTTTCGAAATCGGTTTTTGCATCTTCAAACATTTTGGAATTAATGGTAAGGCAAGACTTCACATCTTTGATCATTAACTTTTGATCATCATCCAAAATATTCATTTTATTGAATCTGATCGCATATGTAACATATGCTTTAGAAGATGTACAGAAGAAATATCTGATCTTAACGGCATTTTTATACTCAACACATTCTTCAGTAATCCATTCTACACCAAATACAGGTATTTCATCTTCTATCTGTTCAGGTGTCAGAACGCTTGACATTTTAGGATAGATCACTGTAGCTTCTCTTTTTCCTTCAATTCCCTGTCCTAAAATAATCTCAAGTGCTTTTTCCTTATTATTGGCATATAATTCCTCCGGATAGCTTAATTCTCTATCTTGGGATGCAATGCCCATTGCCCTTGTTTCCGACGATGTCTTATAAGGACCCCAGCCAAGCGAATTATATGCACGTACCCTATACTGGTATATGACATTCGTTTCTACTTCTTTATCGAGATAACTTGTTGAGGTTAATTTTTTGACTGTCGTCCAGTCCCCCCAGTTACCGTCTATATTTTCTCTTCTGTAAAGACCGTATTTTTCAGCCTGGTTTACGGCATCCCATTTTATTTTTATTCCGCCGTTTTCTTTGTAAAGTTTGACACTTGCAGGAGCAACGGGTATTGTAAGTGTTTCAACATTTCCTGAGTCTTTCTTATCTCCCCATCCGGTCTTATTATATGCTCTGACTGTATACTTATATGTTATTCCGTCAATAACATTTGTATCTGTATAACTTTTGGCAGTCGTATCTTTTAATTTTGTCCAGCCGCTCCATGAATCTCCGTCATACTCTTTGCGGTATACACGGTATTTCTCGGCAGTTTCAACTGAAGACCAGGTTACCTTGATCTTTCCGCTTTCACCTTTCGCCGTAACCTTTGCGGGAGCCTGAGGAAGCGGAAGAGGTACTTCAACTGCCGATGAGGTCTTGTAGGGGCCCCAGCCGGCTTTATTGTTCGCTCTTACTCTGTATTTATATTGTTTTCCCTTTGCTACATCACTGTCTGTATACTCGGTTTTGGTTAAAGTTTTTACTCCTGTCCAGCTTCCCCATGAGGAACCGTTATATTCGCTTCTGTATAAGCCGTACTTGATCGCACCGTCGATCTTATTCCACTTTATTACGATTCCGGAATCGCTATTTGTGACTGTAATCTTCGAACTTGCTGCAGGCTTTTGTGTTATTTCCGCTGCAACAACTGATGAAGACGTCTTTCTTTCGCCCCATCCTGCCGAATTATAAGCACGTACTCTGTACTGATATTTATGGCTTTTCACCACATTGGGATCGGTATACTCATTTTCCTTGATAGAAAGAAGGGTTTCCCATGCTCCCCATTCCGTGCCATTCATCTCTCTTCGCTGGATCTCATACTTTTCAGCGGTTCTGATCGCATCCCATTTTACGCTTATTCCCAAAGCCGTTGCCGCAACCCTGACTTCCGTGGGTCTTGCAGGTCTCGAAACAGCACTTGCAACACTTGCAGGTATAACCGCTACGATCAAAGCCAGAACCAGCAGAAAAGCAATTTTTCTTAATGCTTTCATTTTTCCTCCTTTTGCACTAAAAACAACAAACCGTTTTGCAACAAATTCATTATATATAATCGCTATATCAGTATAAACAAATTAACGTCCATGTGAGGCTCTTTGGAATGAACAAAGATTAAATCTTCATGAGTAAAAAAACGGACTCGATTCTGTATAAAAAGAACCGGGTCCGCCGTAAGTAAAATTATTTTCTTTGCTCACACTTCAAACGAAGTCGCAAAAAATGTCAAAATATTTATTCCGATTTTGCTTTTTTCTTTTTCATCAGTGCCGCAACACCGAATGAGATCGCAGCAATGACCGCGCCCGCTGCGGTTGCTATGATCACAGCCATCCAGTTGACATTGCCGAGTCCCGAGAAATCGAATTTTCCTGTATCGGCATTCTGAAGATTGGAGAAAATACAGGAAATGTCAACGATAATTGCTGCTGCAATTGCAAGTCCTCCCGTCCAATAAAGAAGGGGCACTTTCGTCTTCTCCGTCTGAACCATGTGTCTGATAGTCGGATTTCTGAAATCTATCAGCGAGCCAAGGTAATACGCAAGCACTGCGGTTACGATCGTTTCGGGGATCATGTATGTTGCATTGTAACCGAAAGAATAAATTAAAGCGGCATTTGTGGGAATCGATAATCCTGCCCAGACGGTTGCACCAGAAATCACATGGCAGGCATATCTTAAAACACATGCCAGGATCGTTCCCGCTACCAAAGCTGCAGGCTGCGATTTGATGATCTTTTTAAATAAACCTCCAAGCCCGATAACAGCGAATGCGATAATATAATCCAAAAAGATTACGGCGAGGATTGAAACCCATGTAGTAACGTAAGTAAGATTTTTCAATCCCAAAAGCTGCTGAATGATACCGAACGCAAGGCCTGTAATAAGACCTGTTTTAATACCGTGTCTGTAGGAAATGATGATCACCGGTAACATTGAAGCGACGGTAACAGCACCGCCGTAAGGCAGGTCAATGATCTTGACA
>JAIKXN010000074.1 GCA_024684055.1 Lachnospiraceae bacterium
ACATCGTTATCAACTGCCTTACTCGAAAGATTTTCAGTCTTGGTTATAGAACCGAAGCCCTCTCTTATAAGATATTCTAATTATAAATCTTTTCGTTTTTTAAGGTTGTCCCATAAACGCGACATAAAAAAGAAGGATAGAAAACCATCCCTCTTCTGCATAAATCAAATTTTTGCCTCATTTTAAGTCGAGTGTCATTTGCTCTTCACCGGTTAAATAAGCTATGTCACCAGTCCATTTTTTTACGCAATCTTTCATATTTGCTTTCTTCTGAAAAAAGGACTTTATTGTTTGTTCAAGGCATTATACTATATTCGCACGTTTTTTCTTTATCTTCATATATATTAACAACTGCCTTATTCTGCATAATTCGGGAAGAAAGAAATGTACGTCTTAATTCCGGGTTAGTTCTTTAAAAGCAGCTGATGCTTTTCCTGATTGGTTCTTAAAAAGCGTCTGTTGTTTTTCTTAGAAGGCCGGAAACAGAGCCTTCCTCCATTTGAGGTCTGTTTCCAAGGAAATGCCTTCTTCCATTGCCTGTTTTTTTCTGTCCATTTCAACGGTCTCTTTAAGTCTCTCGATATCTTTTCGGGTGATTGATTTCTTTTTAACAAGTTCTTTCTCAACAGCTTCAAGGAAGTCTCTGTTATGCACAAGAATCTGCTTTGCTGTCTTATAGTACCTGTTTATCTCGTAAGCGACTATTCTGTCCTTATTCTCACGTGTATTCTGAGAACTCTCACGACGTAAAAATGAGTTAAATCCGTTATCACATGTATCATCTACAAATTCACTCACAATCCTGTATACCCTGTGCAAATCCGAATTGCAGCCCTGATCATCTTCGCCAAGAATTAGTTCCGTAGCTGCTTTTCCGCCTAAGGATATAATTACATCATTCTCCTTCAATTCTTTTATTTCTGCATAGTCCTTATTTCTTTTACTGTGAGTGAATCCTTCATTTGAATAATTATCCTTATATGCAGTAGCAAAAGTCACACTGCCGGGTTCTAAAATTTCCGAAATAACCACATGTCCTGCCTCATGAATCGCAATACGGGAAATGTTGTTGCCGCAACTCTCCAAATCCGTGGTTTCAAGCTGACTTCTTAACCATGCCTTTATTACATCTTCCTGTATGATTTTGCTTCGATTATTATATCCGGCATAAATTCCCGCAGTATTAATGATAGTTTCCAGTTCCGCACAGCTCTGGCCTTCCAGTATTAACGCCAATTCCTTTACATCAATATCCCCGACAACCTTTTTTGATTTCAGAAAATATTCGATAATCTTTTCTGCCTCTTCCCCCCGCGGAGTATCTATCTCGATGATTTCATCAAACCTTCCGCGGCGCATCAAAGAATCGGGTAAAACGTATATCTGGTTTACCGTCGCAATGGTAAAAACTCCACATCCTTTGCTATCATCAATACAGGACTGAATCGTAACATATTCTTCCGTATTGCTGTGATCGGCATCTTCATTGGAGAATTTATCCATGTCATCCAGAAGAATAATCACATTGCCTTCTTTTCTGGCATCATCATAAGTTTTCTTTATAAAATTCACAAAATCACCATTCGATTTTTCTTTACGGATAATATAGGATTTTAATCCTGTGGCTTCAATGAAGCATTTTGCCAACATAGTCTTACCTAATCCCGGTTTTCCGTAAAGAAGAATTCCATTCGGTGGAACAACACCCAGTTTCGAATATTTTTCTGTATTCTTTAAAACATCCGCATACTGAATCAGTACTTTCTTAATGCCGCCATATCCTATTATTTTGTCAAACTCTTTCATGGTTTTCGTCCTCCTTGTGATTAGAGAATAGCAAAAGCGATGTGCATTTTTTTGCACATCGCCTGAATACGGTTTTTCTTTATTTCTCTTCTTCGTCTGCTTCGGTATGGCAGGGTTTTCCCCATAATTAATCCTATTCTTGCCAGGAGTGATAAACTATTCACCATCGCACAAAGGCCTTCTCCACTTATCGATTACTTCCTGAAACTCCAATTCGTAATAAAAACTAAGCCAGACCATGGTAAAAAGTATTTGAGAATAACAAATAGCATGTGCTTTGTTAAAAACATATCCGGCATCCACGCTAAGGCGTTCAAAAACATCCCATGCAGCTGTTTTCGGTATTCCGTTTGCTTTACATCCCTGTATTTTTTCTTCCGGGTTGCCATTTATGAACCATAACCTGTATTCTCTTATTTTTATAGTTGCATGTTTGGACAACGCACGTCGACATTTATTACTCTGCTCAGGCGAAAACCCGGCCATTTTCTGAAGAATAAGCATTATCTGTTCCTGGTATAAAATGCATCCGTAAGTTTCTGACAATATGGATTCAAGTTCTGCGCATTCATATTCAATTTCTTCTGAAGCATATTGGTTTATAACATATCTCCTAATGAAGTGTTCAGGCAAGTCTCTGCTAAGACTTATCGCAGCAACGAGTTCATCAAAAGAAGCTGGTTTAATCGCCCCGAAAAGCACTTTGCTTTTTAAAATCATTGGGACTAAGTATCCTTCCCAGCTGCAATAATCCTCTGCATCCTCTTCGTCATCAAAAGCAGGGATATATTTTTTTGCATCATTCTTATCAAAGCAGAAAACACTGTTTTGTGCCTCAGAGCAGAAATATTCATATACCGCAGAATCACCTTTATCAATCGAATATATGTCAACGCTGATGCCATGGTTTAAATGTATTTTCTCCATTGTTTCTCTAATTATTGACAGATCGATGCATTCTTTAATCTGAATGTCCGCCATTTCAAGGATTTTAGGCATTTCGTGGCCATATTTTTCTGAAATATAGTCGGATAATAAAGCCTTCGCTCCCTTCTCAACATTAATCTCTATTCTGTAAGTATATGGTTCGCTTTCTTCATTTAAGTAACGTTCAAACAAAAGGTTTTCCTGTACAGGATTGATTCCCGTTATTCCGAGACTATATGCCACAAGGCTTCCCGGAAGCGCCCCGCATCCGGGAGATATCATTATGTTTTTTGTTTTGGCAAATCTAATGAAATCCCAAATTACAAGAAAACCCCAAATCAAGCCTTTTTTATTTATGATATCTATCTCATGT
>JAIKXN010000198.1 GCA_024684055.1 Lachnospiraceae bacterium
ATCGAATCGAGTATCTCATCGTTTTCGTTTTTGAGGATCACTCTCATAAGATAAAGGTTCGGGTGCTTCGTACTCCAGCGTCTGAAATCGGAAACCTTCTCTTCGATAACTGTTTCTTTTCTTTCGTTTACTCTTGAATAAACGGTACTAACGAAAGGAACCGCTTCGCCTTCGCTGTATCCCTCGCCTGTTTTTGCAAGCGCGATCACGTAACTTTCAAGCTTCATGTCCTGCGCTTCTTTTGTAGCCGAAACTTCAAGACGGATATTGCCGTTCATATCGCCCGACACGAAAACATCGTCAAGATGCGCTGTGTCTTTTACTTCAAGATAAACATCCCTGTAAATTCCTCCGTAAGTCATGTAATCGATCACGAATCCGAAGGGCGGAATGTTCTGATCTTCCCTGCTGTCGGCCTTAACAGTAATGATATTGTCCTCGCCGTATTTAACCCATGAATTGAGTCTTACCCTGAATGCCGTATATCCGCATTCGTGCGAAGCTGCGGCATTGCCGTTGACGTATACGACGCAGGAATGAAGCACGCCTTCGAATGTTAAAAGAATGTCTTTTCCTTCCCATTCTGCAGGTATGTACAAAGACTTAAAATATGCGGCTTCCTTCTGGTATTCGTGCTCGTCAAAATAGTGAAGCGGCGTTTCCTTAACGGTATGCGGCAGCCTTATTTTTTCGTTATTTTCAAAATCATAATCCGGCATTAACATGCCTTCTTCAAAGGCTTCATTAAAAAACCAGTCGTTATCAAGATATAATCTTTTTCCCATATTAAGCCTCCCTTTAATACCTGAGGTTTATTCAATCGTTTTCACTAATGTCTCTTTTTATTTTATCGGCATAATTGGCGATTACAGAAATGCCAGTTTATGCTTTGTTTTTTATTTTTAGGGCGGCACTTTTTGCATAGCCCGTAATCAATGCACTTTCAATTATTTAAAATGTGGCAGATTTTTTACATTACCCTGATTCCGCCGTACTTACGAATCTTTAATACGTGGCAGGAATCTTCGCCGAAAAGCTTCTGCATTGCTTCTTTGTACTTAGCTACATTTTCGTTTTTTACGAATGCCTGGATTGTTCCTGCGAATCCACCGCCGTGAACTCTGAAACTTTCGTTTTCTTTATCGAGGACGCTGTCGCTTACCGCGAGCGCAAGCGATATGTTCTGATTCTTCGTATCCGCGGATGCGTAAACATTCTGAAGATACTCGAAAGAAGAATGTCCTGAAAGTCTGATGAGTTTCAAAAACTCTTTCGTATCATTTTCCTTTAAGGCTTTCACACCTTCTTTAACTCTTTCGTTTTCGTTTATGAAATGGATGGCACGAAGCATTGCTCTGTCACCCGCTTTTTCTCTGATTTCCGGTGCGTTTACAAGAAGGTCGTCCATCGTAATTCCAAGTAAAACTTCTTTTCCAAAAATAGAAGCAACCTCTTTCATCTCCTTGGGAATCGCTGCATATTCATCGGTTAAATCAGCATGTGAACCTTTCGTATCCGTGATGCACAAGCTGTATCCGTTCGCTGACAAATCATAATCTATTCTCTCGGTAAAAGGATTCTCCGTGTTTGAAAAATCCACGTGAACGAGATTTCCCGTCGAGCATGCCATCTGATCCATGAGACCGCAGGGCTTTCCGAAGTAAACATTCTCTGCAAACTGTCCGATGACTGCGATTTCGGAGGAACTTACTTTTCCGTCGTTAAACATATATGAGAGGATGGTTCCAAGAAGTGTTTCATATGCTGCCGATGACGAGAGTCCTGCACCGATAAGCACGTCGCTTGTAACGTAAGCGTTAAAGCCTCCGACATTTAAGTTACGGTCTTTAAATCCGCGACACACACCTTCGATAAGGGACTTGCTCTTTCCGTATCCGCTGCCCGGTTTGCTTATGTTTTCCGTATCAACGGTAACCATCAGAAAATCACCTGATACAAGCTTTATCTTTTTGTCATCCGTCTTTGAAACCACTGCAATGCTGTCGAGGTTAATGCTTGCGGCAAGTATTTCGCCGTGCTGGTGATCCGT
>JAIKXN010000201.1 GCA_024684055.1 Lachnospiraceae bacterium
GAGAGTTGCGATAGCAAGAGCGATTGCATCAAAGCCCGCGATCATTCTTGCCGATGAGCCAACGGGAAATCTGGACAGCAAGACAAGTCAGGATGTTCTGGGACTTCTTAAAACAACGGGAAAGAAGTTCAATCAGACGATTGTAATGATCACACACAATGATGAAATAGCGCAGATGGCCGACAGAACGATAAGAATCGAAGACGGTCACATTGTATAGGATCAGTACAAAAACTTTAGACAAGAAGGAAAAGAAAATGCAGAAAGTAAAGAACAGAAAAGTCATAAATAATCTTGCGATAAGCGGTATCAAATCGAACCCGAAAAAGTATGTGGTTCTTATTGCGGCAGTAATCCTCACAACACTTCTTTTTTCATCGCTTTTTACGGTTGGAGGAAGTCTTATAAAGGAAATTCAGCTCGGTACCATGAGACAGGTCGGCGGAAGCGCACATGCCGGATTTAAGTATCTCAGCGAACCTGAATACGAACTGGTTAAGAAAGATAAAATGTTAAAGAATATTTCCTACAGAACAATGGTGGGATTTGCTCAGGGTGATGCTTTTAAAAAGACTTCGGCAGAAGTTTACTATAGCGAACCTTTGGAAGCAAAATTCGGTTTCTCATATCCTGAAACAGGAAGAATGCCCGAAGCGGAAAACGAAATCGTAACCAGCGATATCGTACTTGATATGCTCGGAGTTCCTCACGAAATCGGTGCTGAGGTTCCTCTTACAATCAGTATCGGTAAAGAAGCCGTAACAGAGAATTTCGTACTCTGCGGTTTCTATACAGGCGATAAGATTTCAATGGCGCAGACGATTCTTGTGTCGAAAGATTTCCAGGAAAAGTACGCACCCACACGTCAGATTCCTTATACCGAGTCTGAAGATCTGAGTGATTTTTCAGGCTACATGAGCGTGGATTTTAACTTTGCAAACAGCTTTAATATCCAGAAGAAAGTAGAGAAACTTATTGAAAGAACAGGAATCAGAGAAGACGTTGGTTACGGTATCAACTGGGCTTACATGAGTCTGAGCATCGATCCTTTTATGATTGTTGTAATCGTTGCACTTCTTGCTACTTTTTTTACAGCCGGATACCTTATCATTTATAACATTTTCGATATCAATATTATTTCAGACATGCAGGAATACGGACTTCTTAAGACTGTCGGAACATCCGGAAAGCAGCTTAGAAAGATTGTACTCAGCAGAGCAAATATCATTTGTCTTATCGGAATTCCCGCAGGACTTATTCTAGGTGTCGGTGTCGGAGCGCTTATGCTTCCTTCGATTTCAAATCAGCTTAATACGGTTACAGTCGGCAAAGGTGAGGTACATTTAAACATCTGGATCCTCCTCGGAGCAGCACTTTTCTCATATCTTACCGTTTTATTCAGTGCGATAAGACCCTGTGTAAAGGCTTCAAAGGTTTCGCCTATCGAAACATTAAGATATAACGGTGAAACAAACGAGAACGGAAAGAACAAGAAGAAACTTTTTGTAGTAATCCTTTCGCTTTCACTTTCACTTGTGGTACTCAACAGTGTAATAAGTTTTGTAAACAGTTTTAACATGGATCAGTACCTTTCGCATCTGGTTGTTTCGGATTTCAGCATTCAGGATGCAACACTCGATAATTTTTCTTATCCCGATCACGTAACGGATGCGCTTGACAAAGATTTTATCGAAGAACTTGAAGCACTGCCCGGTGTAAAATCAATCGGAAACATTTACGTTAACAGAGTATCTCAGGAGTTTACGGATGAGTCCTGGGAGAACCTGGAAAAGAATTTCTTCACGGATGAGTTAGTCCATGCCAAACTTGAATATCAGGTTGAAGAAAGAAAACAATGGGATCCGTATACCCCGGAAGATTTCAGTGTGGAAGACCTCATTAACGAGAGCAGAAATGAAAAAACACTTGAAGGAAAGACTTACGGAATGAACGAATATGCTGTCAGCAAGCTCAATGTTGCAAGCACCATAGACGGTAGCGATACGATTGACTGGGATAAGTTTAATTCAGGCGATTACGTACTGGTTAACAGATGGACGGACGATGATGTAAGTTTTGTGAATTTTGCAGAACCCGGAGATAAGGTTTTAGTCAGAAGTTATAACCCTGAATACGCCGAAGAAGTAGAAGCCGAATATGAAGGCGTAACGTATACACGTTTAAGCTATGATAATGCACCCGTAAAAGAGTATACCGTCTATGCGATTGTGGATATCCCCTTAGCAATGATGTACAGAGTATTCAGCACATATAACTGCTATTTTATCCTTCCCGAAGATGAGTACCTTGCGGTTAACGGCGATTGCAAGGCAATGAGAACTTTACTTGATGTAGAGGATGATAAGGAAGCAGAAGTTGAAGAATGGCTTAAGAATTACACAACTGAAGTTAATCCTGATCTTGGTTATGATTCCAAGGAAACCATTAAAGATGAGTACGCATCATTTACGAGCGTAATTCGTATGGTGGGAATGGTTCTTGCCGCAATACTCGGACTTATCGGACTTATGAATTTTGCCAATACGATGGTAACATCCATTATCGTAAGAAGCAGAGAACTTGCAATGCTTGAAGCTGTCGGAATGACAGGCGCTCAGCAAAGACGCAGGCTTATGAAAGAAGGTTTTACATACTTTATCTGGACAGCAGCTGCATCGGTGATCATATCATCAGTCATGAGTGTTACGGTTATAAGATTCCTTGCAAATGAGATGGGAATGTTTGTCTGGAAATTCACTCTTATGCCTCTGGCTGTATGTCTTCCGCTTATTATGTTACTGATCATCGTAATACCGGTAATCGCATATAACAGACTCAGTAAGAGAAGCGTTACGGAAAGACTCAGAGTCGAATAAAAAATCAATCATATTTGAACAGATTTGCATAAGCGCCGGATGTCATAAATATCATTATATTGGTTAAAGAAAATATCAGTGCGGAGAAACTGTAAATAGCCGCAAATATATTTCGCTTCTGGATCTGGTCCGGTGTTTCAAGTACGTAGACTCTCATATTTACAATATATCGGGTATCGTCTTCAATCTGTTTGAGGACTGATTTTTCCACCTCGTCATAATGATAGTCTTTTATTTCGGCATTAACATTGATGTAATTTTCTTTCATCTCTTCCAGCTGTTTTGCATCATACTCAAAGAATTCGTTTTTTGCAGCCTCTTCAAGATCCTTAAGCTGATTTTTCCTGGAGGCTGCATTTTCAAATATTTTTTTATTGATGGCAAAACTTCTGTTACTTCCTCTGATCAATCCGAGTGCCAGTATCAATATGGGAATGGCAATCATTAATATCGTGTCGGAATAAGGGAAGAAAGCGTAAATAAACAGAGTTGCAAAAGATACCACTGAAAAAAGAAGAAATCCCCCAAGGACAATGGTACTGATGTTTTCTGCCGAACCTTTTTCTTTAAAGCTGAATATATTCAAAAATACATTTGGCGAAAGCAGTATTATCAATCCCGCAAAGAATAAAATCGAAAGAAAGAAATTGAATATGCCATTGAAAAATATGGTGGAACTTCCATAAATACGCGATATTCTTGTAGCGGCATAAATAATATGCAATAACTCGAATGCTATAAGCATTATAGATCCTGCATGAAAGGATTTGGTGTAGAGTCTGCCTGAAATATCTGCAGTATGGCTTGAATCCGACATTTCCTGCATGATCTTTTTTTCTGTTTCGCCGTACCGTGTTCCGGGCAGGCGGTTTGCATATTCTTTAGCTTTTCCGGCCATTATCCCATCGTATTCCTCCTGAGTCAGAAGGGGCTTCATTATTTTGGGTTTAACTGTTTCTTTGCCGGTTTTCGCGTTGCCTGATAAAAACCTCACTATATTGGCGGCGAGGTTTTTAATCGCACCTTCTTCACCGAGAAGCTGAGCCTGTTTGTATGCAAAAGCTCTTGGCATATCTTCGGGGTTGTCGCATGCAAAGAACATCTTCTTATCAGGGTGTTCTTCCATGAGTTTAAGGAATCTTCCCCACTCATTTTTTACCCAGACAGAAGTGAAATACTCGGCTCTGGTACCGATTACCGCCATTGCTTTGGCACTCTTTAATGCTGCGAATATATAGGGCTCGTAATTAACGCTTAACTTGTCTTTGAGAGTTTCTCTTGCAAAGAATACTTTAAAGCCGTATTTTGTCAGCTCGTTGTAGAGTTCTTCGGCAAGCTTGACATCTTCGGTCATTTCGCCTGAATCGATGTCTGTTTCTTTATAACAGATGAAAGCATCATAAGGTCTTTCGTTTGCGGCTATATTAAGATAATCTCTTTGAATTCTTTCTATTTCTTCGGCAGCTGCGTTTAACTGCTTTTTCTGTTCGTCATCCGCAAGTTCGAGTGCTTCAAGAAAACAGCGCGAATTCAGAAAACTTATGTCTTTTATTCTGTGAAGTGTAGGAAAATATCTGCTCGACACGGG
Source organism: Lachnospiraceae bacterium (assembly GCA_024684055.1). Lineage (GTDB taxonomy): Bacteria > Bacillota > Clostridia > Lachnospirales > Lachnospiraceae > UBA3766. The sequence goes on from JAIKXN010000201.1 coordinate 4,465, forward strand.
ATCCGGAACATATTCGATTCCGTATTCGCAAAGAGCCTGAGACCAGAGAACATCCACGGAAGGAGTATTCTCTGAAAGAATATTTTCGTAAATGTTGTAGGCGGGGTCAAATTCGCATTGCTGCCTTAATTTGTTGGCACGGTTTAACTGAGCGATATATTTTCCTGCCGCACCGCCGATAACATTGATACTGCTGCAATACTCACATTCGCAAAGTGAACCTGCGATCTTAAGCGGAGCTCCGCAACACTGACAATTCAAAGCTTCAATACTCATTTTTTCCCCTCCGACTTTATTCGGTGAATCTCACCAAAATGTCATTAACCGTAATTTTATTATAATATATAAAAGGTTATACGAAAACAGTTTAAAATGGTAAAATAGAAAGTGTTAATTCCATGGCAAAACAGTATTAAACGGTATAAAAGACTGATATTCTTATAATTGATATTACTGACTTAAATTTTTGGTAATATTTTTTTCGAAAACTGACAAATGCGTAAAAGGAGGAGCGAAATGAGGAGAAGATTGTTAGGTTTATTTTTGAGCTTGGTTTTATTGCTTCCGATGGCCTGCACAAAGCCTGCTGCAGGAGGTGTTGAGCAGACAACCGAGCCGACAGCCGAGCCGGCTTTGGAAACTTCCAATCCGCAAGTGCAGGTCGTAACATCTGAGGAAGATTTGGCAGAGGAAGAAGACGAGTCGAACGTTGTTAAACTTCCTTTTTCAAAAAATACAGTCGGAGATATTTTCGGTATTATGAATGACTGTACCGGCAAAGATTATGATACTGCAAAAGGAATGCTGGATGAATTTTTCGGAACCGAACTTATCAACTGCGGATCGAATATGATGACCGAAGACGGTGTAACTACAGCAGAAAACGTTTATTTTATACAGGTTGAAAAAGACGACCTCAGATTCAACAGAGTTACGATTTCCACCAATACGACTGACGGGACTGTTTGCGGAGTAGAATTCGCAATCCGTAACGAAGAAGGCGATAATGCATATGCGGAACTTACTCCCGTGCCTGAACTGGAAGAAGTAAGAGATATGTACGAATCTTTCACAAACGAAGCAGTTTCGATTTGCGGTGAACCGTATGAATCCGGAAATCTGAATTTTGATGAGGATTCGTACTGGGCAAAGTATAAATACGGAAGAGACTGTATAATAAAAGTTGAATTTTACAACTATTCAAGCGATAATGAAAACGGTCTTATTGCCGCCAAATTTGGATTCAAAAATTCATCATATTTTGACGTAAAAGAATAAAAGAATTATGGAGGAACAGATCGCATGATCGATAATGTCAATTCCCGTAAGATTAAAGACTATACAGCACATAAGTAAAAGAGGAACCGAAATGGGAAAGAAAAGAATTATTTTTTCGATTATTTTGAATATTGTTTGTGTGATTACAGGGCTCATTTATCCCGTTTTTGCGCTGAGTTACTTTGGGAAGATGATATCACTGGCCATTAAGGGCGGCGGCGCCGGATGGATGAATTTTATGGCTTTGCTGCTTTTGATTATAGCTCCCATAATTGCATTACTGGTTCTGCCGATCAGAATAACTTCGCTTTCGAATATCCTGGTTGCAAATTCAAAGATAAAAAGCGGTGTTTTTGCAAAAGGAAATCTTATCGCAACAGGCGTTTTGCAGTTTGTTGACATATTGGTTTCTTCCTTCGGATATTTGGGAGTCATAGTCTGGATTCATACCGGTCTGGATAAACTATTAAGGATTTATGTAGGATTTAATTATGAAAAGAATTACTGGCCGGTATTCTGGTGTGTGGCATTTATTCTCGTAATACCGACACTTGTCAGGGCAGCAGCGCAGATTGTATCTTCGATAATGCTTTTCACGATCAGAAAAACCGTCGCAGAGAATGATTTACAGTAAGTATATATGGGATATTTGCTTTTTCTGAAGAGCAATTTCAAATTGGACACTTGCAGTAATTTATTGCCATATCAAATTGTATACTTGCAGTAATTTATTGCCACATCAAATTGTATACTTGCAGGAATTAAGCAGCTTGTTAATTACGAAAGAATTGGAGGATTAATATGGAAAGACCTACACCACCCTGGATAAATGAAATTCCCGAAGGAGCATTTGTGTCATACGACCCGACATATCCTACGGGAAAGTATTTTGAAAGATTTAAAAAGGACGAGTCATCGGGATTGAAATACTATTATTTTGATCCGACTGAGAATGGTTATGCCGGAAAAGACGAATATCCTCTTTTGGTATTTTTCCATGGAACCAGCAATGCACTGGAAGGAGAATTATGCATCAATTATTCCGGTGCGGAAATGTATGCATCGGATGATTATCAAAAAGATCTCGGCGGAGCTTACATTTTAATTCCGCTTGCGAATGAAGTACGCGGCGAGAACGGAGTAGAAGGCGCCTGGAACGAAGAGTATATTGAGCCTGTTACGAATCTCATCGATGAATTCGTAAGCAAACATATGACCGGCTGTAAAGCAAAGGTTTTGCTTGGCAATTCGAGCGGAGGAAGATTTACATTTCTTGTCTCGGAGAAGCATCCTGAAAAGTTTGATGTGATTATTCCTGTTGGTTCCCATCTGATACCTTCGGATGATGTGCTCGACGAATATGATAAAAACAATGTCACACTTTTTCTTGCAATATGCAAGCATGATGAATTCAATCCTTTTAACGAGATAGTTGAGCCAAGACTGGAAAAAATCAGCAAAATGAAGAGAAGTTATATTTTTACACCGGACTGGACATTCAATGGTGATAAGGGAATTGCATCGATTAATTTCGGCGTGGAAATGGGGCAGCACTGCTTAATGAATGAAATCCAGATGAATTTGCTGTTTGACGATAAAACACCCATGGATAAAGACCTTCCCAAAGGTTTAACAGGCTGGCTGGCTGAAGAACTTCAAAAAAAGGATTCGTAAAACCGGACAGGAAAAATATTCCGATTAAATATCCTGTGACAGGAATTCGTCGATGGTCATGTAGATCTGCGGATAATCGGCTTCTATTGCCTGCTTGCTTTCGATAAAAGCAGGATCATATTTGTCATAAGCTTCGGGAGGGATAAGAATGAGTTGTCCGCACGCGTTGTTTTCTTTTGCGATTTCGACAAGTTCTTCCTTGGTGTCAACCTTACCGGAACCGACCACGGTTCTGATGAAAGGCCCTCCCCAGCCATCGGTGGCTGCTTTAACATTAACGTATTTGTATTTTCCGAATGAGGCTTTATAGACATAGGTTTCCTGACTAAATTCACCCATGCCCTGTGAAAAGACTGCTATGTAGCCTTTCTTTATATCTGCATCTTTTCCTTTGGCATTCTTCTGGCATCCGATAAAACTGACAAATGAAAGTAAGCAGACTGTCAAAAATACAAATAATTTTTTTGATCCTGTTTTCATGTTTTCCTCCGTGATAAAGATTCTGGGCTTTCGAAACGATTGACAGGCTTTTAAGGAGTGCGGTTTTGAATTGATCATGTTTCCGGCAGAGAGTGTTTTTGGGAATGTTTTTTGATCCGCATAACCGATTTTTATCATTGGCCGGTATTTTTATAAGTCTCTGCTTCGTATTTCTCAAAAGCCTTTCCCTGATATAACAATTCATCTCCCGATTTTGTTACAACTTTTATATTTTCCGGAAGAGAACTTCTACGTTTTTGATCTGATCTTCTTGACCGGAACACTACTTTTTGGTACAAAAGAATATGGCACAAAAGAATATATAAAGCGAGGATAAGGAAAATGGAAGAAAAACCAAAAGACAGAGCGAGATACCTGTTATCGATTTTTTTGGTTTTCTTTGCGAATTTTATATTAATACCCGGCGCGGTATTTTTGGTTGTTTTAACAGTAGTAGGATTATATGAAAAAGAATTTTTATCTGCCGGAATTTTCCTTGTAACGGCGGTTTTATGTTTTATATTGAATCGTGTGATCATTAAGGCGGATGATCGATATGAAGAACGAAAAGCGAAGGAAAAGGAAGAATACAGACAAAGTCAGATAAAGAAACTGGAGGCCACAGCTTCTGTTGCCAAGTCCGGAAAGCTGGAATTTGAGTACGATGGCGAAGAAGATGTGACGAAGCTTTCTGCGAAACAACTTCGCTCATTTAACAATGATTCAGCTTTTGATGTGGTCAGTTACGATACACAGGGAAAGTTAAGCAAAGAAGTTCAGATTATCGAACGAATCTACAAAGATGAAAAAGATATTATAGAAGGTATGCGCGGGAAACTTCTGAGATACTATAGTGAGCAGGGCGAAAACGTAAGCGAATCGGATGTTTTCAAAATTAAAATAGAAAAATTATCCATTGAAAAAAACGATGGAAATGATTGTTTCGAACTAATCGGTTTGCATCAGGGTTCATGCGGCGAAAAAGAGGTAGTGGCCGCCGGAGAGTACGGCTCAGAGGGCTATGAGTACTATATGGGGTGGAGATAAAAAGAAATTTAGCGGGCAGTATGATTAAAATTTTTTAGTATAATTAGCATGTGTGATAAGGCTCGTCGTTATGCGACGGGTCTTATTTTTTTACTGTGTCCATAAGTGTGGAAACTATCTAAAGTCGGGAACTGCATTTAGGGACACTTTATTCTGATGAATGAATCCGGGTATTGACAAAAAGAATAAGTATGATTAAAATGAAACTGGTTTCACTTAATGAAACTTGTTTCATTTTTGCTTTTGATTAAGAAAGGTGTGAAGCGAATGCCTAAAGTATCCAAGGAATACTATGAAAAAAAGAAAGAGATGATAGTGGAGGCAGCTTACCGGGTTTGCCTTAAAAAGCCTGTGGAGATGGTGACGATCTCTGATGTTATTGCCGAGACCGGAATGTCCATGGGTGCGATCTATCGCTATTATGAGGGACTCGATGATATCCTCTCTGACATGGTGACGATGATGAGAAAAGAATATGACTCTTATGAGCGTATTGAAGAACTTTCCAGGGAAAAGGGTCTGACCTTTGAGGAAATCACGTACCGTGCCTGTGACATTATAGGTGAAGTAATGGAAGAGCACCTTATGGATATTCAGAAGATAAATTTCGATTTCGGTTCTCTTGCTGTAAACAATCCCGAGAGGATGACCAAAATCATGGCAGGAACTAACGGAATCGGGAAAACGGAGAGTATAGGAATTTATATTTTTCCGAAAATGGTGGAAGCAGCAAAGAAACAGGGATACCGGATGAAGGGGACTCCGGAAGAGATCGGCATTTTCATTTCTACCGCATTTTCAGGCATTGAGAAGGTCTGCATATTGAATGCCAATTACGGGACCGGAAGTCTTGGGATGAAGGTAGAACCCAGAGCAGCATTCAGAACACTGGCCAAATCAATCATTTTATTATTCGGAGGAAAAATCGATGAGTAAAACCATAAATAAACCGAAACCTACAGGCGAATATGCCGTTGGAGTTTTTTCTTTTACGGTAAAAAACGACCGTGAAGAGACAATGTATAATGCCGTTGGAACAATGAGATCCATACCGGTTAAAGTTTATTATCCTGCGGCAAAGGAGTCTGTTAAAGGGCTTCCAAAGGCACGCTATATGAGTAAGGCAACTATTGATGCAATCAGGAAAAATTTCTTGGTTCCCCTTAATTACGAGAAAGTGGAAAATGACGGGACGAACCGCTCGGAGTGCTATGAGAATGCTCCTTTTGCAGAGGGTGAACGTTTTCCCCTTATATTGTTCAGTCATGGGGCCGGCTCGTTTATGGAAGCCCATACGTTTCTTTATACAGAACTTGCATCACATGGCTATATGGTGGCAACCATAGGACATCCGTATGATGGAATGATAACAGAGCTTGATGACGGGACAGCATATAAATTGCCGAAGGGCTTCAGATCAAAAGCGTATTCACCGCTTCTTCCGGGAGCTGTTGCACTGTTGAAACTTCAGAAAGCCAAGGGAAGCAATGAAGAACTTTGGGAACGTTTTGATGCAATACAAAAAAAATACAACAGATTTTTGATGGAGCGGATTAAGGAATGGGAACTGGATACGAAAGCGGCACTAAAGTATCTTAAGGATAATTATTCAGGCATTATTGATTTTGAAAAGGGAGTCGGTG
>JAIKXN010000231.1 GCA_024684055.1 Lachnospiraceae bacterium
TATTAATGCTTCTGTTTTAGATTTTTAATTATATTCTTAATGTTTCTGTTATAGTTTGTTGATCGGATTTTTAGAAATTAAGATTCTTTGTATTTAATATCATTGCTTACTTTCCCTGTCCGAAATAAGCTTCTTATAGAATTTATATGTCTCTTCCGTCATCGGATCAATCAGTTTTTTTGTCTCTTCGTTTGAATTTAAATAATCGCTGATGTCCTTTAAAATATTCATGCAGACAAGATCGATATCTACTGTGGCGATCATTCTGTACATCGGAAGTTTTTCCGAATGAGTTCTTCCGACTTCGATAAAATCAGAAATAAATATGATCTTTTCGAGCATATTCATATCGGGACGACCGGTAGTATGGAATTTTATCGCATCGAGAATTTCCTTATCCTTGATTCCGTATTTCTCGTATGCATACCATGCGCCTGCTTTTGCATGAAGCAGCGAATCGCTTTGCTTTTCAAACTCATTAAGTTCCTCGAAGTTTCTTTCGCAAATAGCAAGTTTCTCGTTGAAATCCATATATTTTGCACAGTCATGTAAAAGTGCGGCAACCGTAGCCTTCTTATTGTCGACGTTGTAAATCTTGGCAAGTTTGCATGCCATATCCATTACTCCAAGAGTATGGATGAGACGGCTTTCTTTCAGATCTTTGGAAAGTAATTCAACCATTTCCTTTTCGTTCATATCAAGATAAAGGTGATTGCTTTTGATATATTCCAAAACTTCCGAAGAAATGTTTTCGCTTATCCGTTTATCCTCAAACGAGTATCCGTTTTTCTTTATATATTCTCGTATTTCAGATGATGAAATATCATAAAAGTCATTGTTTAAAAATTCTATTTCTGCATTAAATTGAAATTTAAGATAATCAACTTTCTTTTTACTTTCGCTGTCATTTCTGTCTGCTACGAGGAAAATAAGATTATCAAAAAGAAATTGAGGTTCATACCATTTTTCAATATTAAACAGCGTATCGGTTCCTACAAGGAAATACAGTTCATCATTGGGATATAATTTCTTTAATTCAATAACTGTATCTTTCGTATAAGTATATCCCGGCCTCTTTATCTCGATGTCGCTTGTTTCGAATTTCTCAATATCTTCAACTGCAAGCTTTAACATATTAAATCTGTGGATTGCAGGAGTAACATCCGACTTCATATAGGAATTGCCTGAAGGAATGAAAATAACCTTATCGAGATCAAACTGCGATAAGGCTTCTTTTGCAATATGAATATGTCCGTTATGTATGGGATCGAAAGTTCCGCCGAAAATACCGATTTTCATGTTTTATCCTTTTTGCATTTAATTCTCTTTAGCCTTGGGAAGAACGATCTGAGGGTTTTCCTTAAAGGGCTTATAAAGAACAAACTTCTTCCCGATAACCATTACCAACTCGGATTTTGTGCGTTCTGCTATTGTAACGGCAAGTTCCTTCGGATCGTCGGGGCAATTTTTGAGAACACTCAGCTTTATAAGTTCATGAGTGTTGAACGCTTCGTTTACAGCTTCGTTAAATTCAGGCGTCAAACTTGATTTTCCCACCATAAAAAGAGGTTCAAGAGTATTTGAAAGAGATTTAAGATATGCTCTTTGTTTGCTTGTCATTTTAGTCTCCTAATATATAAACAATACACGTAAATTACTTGAAATATTCAAAAGAAAATCCGTAGATCCGGACTGTATCTCCCTCTTTGATTCCCAAAGCTTCGAGTTCATCGAGGATTCCGTTATCTTTGAGGAAGTTCTGGAAAAATGCAAATCCTTTTTCACTGTCAAGGTTTGTATAGCCGAGCATTTTTTCGATTCTGGGTCCTTCGACAACATATTCATTTTCGGAATAGTCGTATGAAACGCTGTAAGGCTCGTCAGAAACGGGATAATGAGTTTCGGGGTCAAATTCCTGTTCAAATACTACAGGAGCCTTATCGAGCGAATTAAGAACTTCTGAGACGTAATACAAAAGTTCTTTTACTCCGGCTTTGGTATACGAACTGATCGGAAATACCTTAAAGCCCAAAGGTTCATATTTTTCTTTGATCTTTTGAACGTAGAAATAATTGTCAGCATAAATGAAATTGCCGTTATCATCCATATCTTCGGGTTCATCCGAAATGATATCGATTTTGTTGGCTGCAATTACGACAGGCCTCTTTAAAAGATCCGGATTGTATTTCGTTAATTCATTGTGAATGGTTTCAATGTCTTCAAGAGGATTTCTTCCTTCGCTTCCGGAGGCGTCTACCACATGAATGAATACCTTTGTTCTTTCGATATGCCTTAAGAAATCAAATCCGAGTCCGACACCTTCGCTGGCACCTTCGATGATGCCGGGAATATCGGCCATTACAAATGAAGTACCGCCCGGAACATCAACTACACCGAGATGAGGTGAAAGTGTTGTGAAATGATAATTTGCGATTTCGGGCTTCGCATTTGAACATCCTGATAAAAGCGTGGATTTGCCGACATTCGGAAATCCAATAAGTCCTACATCGGCGATAACCTTTAATTCCATATAAAGTTCAAGCTCTCTTGCCGGCTGACCGGGCTGGGCATATTTGGGCGCCTGCATCGTACTTGTTGCGTAATGCTGATTGCCGTTTCCGCCTCTCCCGCCTTTGAGAATCCTGAAATTGTCATTATCACCGGACATATCAACGATGATCTTTCCTGAATTTGCTTCTTTTATGACGGTTCCCTTGGGTACTTTAAGGTATATGTCATTTCCGTTTTTACCGCGGCAGTTTCTTTTTCCGCCGTCTTCACCGTCACCGGCTTTGTATTTTCTTACATGACGATAATCAGCCAGAGTATTCATGCCTTCGTCTATTACGAAATAAACACTTCCGCCATCACCGCCGTCGCCGCCATCGGGGCCGCCGTCCGGAACATATTTTTCTCTTCTGAAAGAAATATGACCGTCTCCGCCCTTACCGCTTCTTATAAGAATTTTCGCTCTGTCAGCAAACATCTGAAATCTCCTGCTTTATCAATAAATAAAAATATACGCCTCAAGAAAATACTTGAGGCGTTGAATAATTACTGTTCTACGGGATATACGCTTGCCTGTTTCTTGTCGCGGCCCTTACGTTCGAAACGTAATACACCGTCAACTTTAGCAAATAATGTATCGTCTCCGCCGATACCAACGTTCACACCGGGATGAATCTTGGTACCACGCTGTCTATATAAGATATTGCCGGCCTTAACAAACTGACCGTCAGCTCTTTTAGCACCTAAGCGCTTTGATTCGGAATCTCTGCCGTTCTTTGTAGAACCAACACCTTTTTTATGTGCGAATAACTGAAGATTCAACTGCAGCATAGGTTTATACCTCCTTCACTGAAATTTTCAAATACTTCTTTCCGTATTGTTGTCTGATTCCTTCCAATCCTAAGATCATGGAATCAATAAGAAGTTCGGCATCATGTGAAATATCATCTTTTAACTGAAGACTTGTTATTCCGTTATCTATGCTCGATGCAATGAAATCATCATAAGCATATTTTTCCACGGAATTAAAACAGTTTTCCACGAGAACAGATACAGCGGCGCAAACGATGTCTTTGCCGTAATCGTCATACTCAGCATGACCTTTGCATCTTATTTCTTTGTATGTGCCGTTTTTCTTAAATATATCTACGGAAATCATTATGCGTTAATCTTATCAATCTTAACTTTTGTAAAGTACTGTCTGTGTCCGTTTTTCTTATGATAACCGGATTTTCTCTTGTACTTGTAAACTATAACCTTCTTTGCCCTTCCCTGTTCAACAACTGTAGCTGAAACAGTGCTGTTGGCACAGTCATCGCCAGCCTTGAATGAAGAATCGCTTACTGCAAGAACGTTATCAAAAGTAACAGTATCATTAACTTCAGCTTCGATCTTTTCTACGTTGATCACGTCGCCTTCAGCTACTTTGTACTGCTTTCCACCTGTTGCAATTATAGCGTACATAAGGCACCTCCTTATTAACAATCTCGCTAACTTTGGTGGGCATAAAGCCTCTTTTACCTCGTTATGCGGCATACTCTAATATAATACTGTAAGTCAATTTCATTGTCAACAGAAATTTTGTGTATTATTCGGCATTTTTCACAATTATTTTCTTGAGAATCTGAAAACGTTCGAATCTGTCGAACCGGTTTCTATCATATGCCTGATGTATCTTATGTATTTATCAAGTGCAGGATCAAGTATTCTGTCGGATTTAATGGATTCAAACTTCTCTACTGCACCTTTCAAATCTCCCAGATGATAAAGTCTTACTGCTTCACGGAAATCGTTCTTGTTTTCGTTTCTTACCTTAAATCTTTCTTCGTCAAGACAGTCGAGAACTTCGTATAAAGCATTTACTTCATTTACGCCTGCAACCTGTACCATACCGAGATATCTTGTATTGATACTGTCGGGATTGTTGATGTTATCAAGCGTATCCTTACTTATAATCATTGCGGTATCGTACTGTTTGGTAATACCTTCGAGTCTGGAACTTAAATTAACCGTATTGGAAATAACGGTACCGCTCATTCTCTCTTCTTCGCCGATGATACCGATTCTTGCCATTCCTGTATGAATACCGATGCCTACATTTATTGACGAAACTTTTAATTCTTCGGCTGTTTTAGGGTTAAGTACGATTTCTCTGTACATTTCCTCGCCGCATTTAATAGCGTCATCTGCTTTTTCAAAAAGTGCCATTACGGCATCGCCTATATATTTGTCTACGAAACCGTTATGCTTTCTGATGATCGGCCCTGCTATACCGAAAATTATATTGATAAATTCAAAGTTTTCCTTGGCGGTCATCATCTCTGAACTTAATGAGAAACTTCTTATATCACAGAAAAGAACCGTCAGATTGATACTTTCTGCATCGCCCAGGGATAATTCCGTGAACTTGTCTTTATGTAAAAGATCCTTAAACTGTTCGGGAACGAATTTGTAGTAAAACTGCTCGTTTTCGTCTTTTTCTTTAAACAGTGTATCAAGTTTTTCTGCCATGTCATTAACGCCGCGACAGATTTCTCCGACCTCGTCGTTACCGGCTTTCTCGACTCTTTTTGTGAAATCTCCGTTCGCGATATCGGAAACAACTTCCGATGCTTTATGAAGTTTGTTTACATTGATATAGGAAATGATTGAAATGAATACTATCAGGATAATCATTAAAATAAACATTAAAACAAATATCCTTGCATAAATTCCGGCCATATCCCTGAAGAAATCGTTGTCATCGGAAGATACTTCAAATACTGCCACAACTTTTCCTTCCGAATTCCTGATGGCTGTATCACAGACCGTATATGTTTCTGTATCGCTTTCCGTTGTTAATATTGCATAACCGATCGAAGGGTCAAGAAGATTCGAGTTGTACTTTTCTAAACTGTCATCAGAATATCCTGACTGATAATCGCTTAAACTATAGGAAATCATGGTCTGCGTTTCACTGAAAGGAAGAACGACTTCGGAACTTTTGGCAAGAACATAAAAATCACATTCATTATCTTTATAATTATATAAAAGAAGTGACGTATCCATGCGCTTACAGTAATCGCCCATATTATCCCTTACGGTTTCTCTGAGAATCTTATTATATTCATAAGCTTTTCCGTTTTCGGTGAAATCATAGTTTACGGCCTTTTCGATTTCGTCGCCATCAAATGCTTTAGCTCCCAGATTACCGAGAGTTTTCATGTTTTCGTTTAAGTCTTCGTTATAACGGTCTCCGATTTCGTTTCCGAGAACGGCCGCAATTATGATGAAAGCTATTGCAACAATAGGTAGTGTGAAAAGCAGCTGCTTTGCAAGTATTGAAAACTTCCATTTAACAAATGCGCCGAAAGAAATAATTAAACCGAGTATAGTAAATAAACCGCCGAATATCGCCGACAAAGGCTTAAACAAAGATGATATTACGTAAAGAAAATCGATAAAATATACACCCGAATCAAGTGACTGTTTATTTATATCCATAACAACCAGATCGGAAATTATCGCACCGACAGCATTGTTATTATTAAAAATATGGCTTGCAGATGAATATAAAAGATATGTATCATCCAGGCCGTTCTTCTTTATAAGCTTTTCGAAATCCGTGCAGTATTCGAGATTACCGTTTTCGCATGTATAAATCACGTTATTATCAGAACCGGAAAGAATGTATAATTTACCGTTTGCAAAGCAAATATCTTCCGGTATAACAACATTGTCACTGTCATTTCGTACATCTTCTATAATACATTTATACTCTTCAGTATATGTTCCTTCTTTAAAGTATCCTACGGAACCGTTATTTAATATAAAAGCGTAACCATGATCCTCGGCAAAACATGCCTCAACAAAAGGATTATTAAAATGATTGTCTTCGGATTTTTCTGATAATCTCGTTAAAGGATCGAATGTATATTCACAGAATTCGTAATCGTTGATTTTCTTAAGATATTTAAGTTTTCCGTCAGTAAAATTCATGGCGAAAATATTCTGACTTCTGTTAAAAGAAAAAGGCAGTTTGGAATAATCGAATTTAATTATTTCTTCTGTGTTTTTGCCGTTATTCGTAACCTTAGCAATAACATCGTACTGAGTAACGTATGCGTCGTCTTTTGCTACACCGAAATAGACATAGAGATCGTTGTTTTCATCAAAAGCAGCTTCGTAAAAATTAACTTTGGAAGGCATGTAACCGAAATCGGATGCTGAAACAAGGTATTCTGCTTTATCATCGTTTCTTACGAATACATATTTATATTCATCAATAATACAAAAGTGCGAATCGTCCGATACACATGCGAAATTGGGACTGTAGTAAATAAATGAAACCATAGGTTCGTTTCCGTATTCATATGTGTATTTAACATTATAAAAAAGCATGAAAACACCGACAGCAAACAAAATGATTCCTACCGGCATACTGAATATTATTTTTCCTGACTTTTTAAAGAAATTTTTCATACTGTAAACAATTATCCTCAGAAGATTCGTCCTTTGATAAAATCCGCAAAAAAAAGGTCCACATATGTGGACCTTTTAAATGTCTTATTATAATTCACTCATTAACTTCATCTTATAACTTGTAAATTCATCACTTGATAACATTCCTGTTTTCTCAAGATCCATAAGCTTTTTAACTTTTGTCTGGAACTCTTCTGTTGATCCGTTGCCAGGAGCAAAGATTTCATCAACAAATTCCTGCTTTTTAACTTCGAAATCACCCATTGTGATGAGACCAATCTGAGGAAGAGCCATGTAAAGCTGAACCTTGGTAACATAATCATCAACAGCGGCAACTTTTCTTAAAAGTTCAACCTTCTTTGAGTGGAAGTCAAGTTCTGTAAGCCATTCGCAATCCTTAAGAGCCATAATTCTTTCAACAACGATTGTGAATGAAGGAACATCGTTCCAGGGTGAATTTGTGAATGCGTCGATAACGTCATTCTGTTTCTTCTTGAATTCGCCTTCTGAAATAAGCTTAGCCTGTACAAGCAAAGGCCATTTTTTAAGTTTAACGCAAAGCGTATCGATTGTATCGAATTCTGAAACATCGATATGGTCTACAAGAGACTGAACCTTAATCTTGAATTCGTCCTCTGTAAGCATTCCTGCATCGCGAAGGGCGGGCCATCTTTCGAGTTTTCTTAATGTGATATCGTCTGTATCGAGATCACTGTATTCAACTTCTGAAAGAACATTGTTTTTCTTCTCGATAAATTCAGCTTCATCGATCATTCCGCCGAGTTTAAGGTAAGGAAGTCTCTCAACATTTCTCTTGTATTCCTCGAGATCTTCAACATCTGTTGAACAACACTCTTTGATGATGTCAACTTTTCTCGAATCGAATTCTTTGTCTGAAAGCATTCCGCATTCTTTAAGAACAACCAGCTTCTGAACTTTTTCGTTAAAGTCTGTCATACCGCAGAGTTCTGAAACAAGTTCAAGTTTCTTTGCGTCGAATTCTTTATCTGTAAGCATTCCGGAATTTTTAAGAATGTAAAGTTTTTCCATTCTCTTCTGGAAGTCTTCGGAATCATTTTTCTTGGGCTGAGGTGCAGGTGCAGGAGTCGGAGCAGGTGCAGGCTGAGGCGCTGCTTTCTGCATAACCGCACTGCCGACTGTCTGTGAAGCAGATCTTGCGGGCTCAGTCTGTCTGTTAAGTAATGCGCCGCCGATCTTCTCTGATCCGATAGCTGAATCTTTCTTAACAACAACACTCTGTGTAACTTCCTGTTTGATGCTCTTTGCGTCAAGTGTGGTTGAAGGTACAGGTGCTACGGGAACAGGCTGAGGAGTCACGGGTGTGGGAGCGACGGGACGACCGATGGGCTGGCTTTGAGTTGTAGCAGCTCTTCTTGTGTCGTTTGCGCTTCCTGCAGCTGCAGTCTTTTCCTTTAATTCACCAAGGATTTCAACAACAACGTCGATATCTTTGATAGCAGGGAAAATAGTCTGAGCCTTTTTTGTTCCGTACAAACTTGTGATACGTGTATTCATAATAAGAGCTACATCGCCCTGATAATCGCCCTTATAAACTTCTCTGACATCATTAATAGGATATTCGAAATTATCGATATATCCATTACGTCCTTCTTCGTTACAAATGAAAGCCTTTCCGGAAATCTTGGTGTCCTCAATTTTTAAGAACAACTTATCTCCGCCTTTAAGCAACTTATTCTTGATGCTGCCGCTATAATTACAAGAAAATACCTGAGCAGTTGCCATTCTAGTTAACCTCCCTTTCGTTCCCCTTATTACATGGACTTAATTTTTATATAAAGAGCGAAAAAAGGTAAAATCTAATGTTATTAGATTCTAACTTTAAACACTTTATATTACTAACTAATATTATCAAATTTCGACTATTTATTCAAGAACTTTTTTATGTTAAGAGAACTTTCACAAATTAGATTCAGTATTTTATGTAAAATCACCATAAAATCGCCTTAAATGTTTAAATCATTCAGTGTAATTCCTTCTTTTTTGCGTGTTATTTCGACAATTCCCAGTTTAGTTATGTCAACCAATTTGGTGTAACTTTTCTGTTTTTTGCAAAGCTCGGAAATTTTATCGCACAATATCTTCTCTTCATCCTCGGAAATATTGATAAAATCAATAAGAATTATACCTGACAGGTTTCGCAAATTCATCTGTCTGAATATCTCTTCGCACGCTTCCAGATTGATATTGAGAAAGGAATTGTTTTTTGATCTGTCTTTTTTGGCGGAATTTACATCAATAACAATAAAAGCAGCGGTTTCTTCTATGACGATGTTGGCACCGCTTTTAAGCCATACGATTTTCGAAACAGCTTCTTTTATTTTCTTCGAAACAGAATATAGAACACTGAGCGAAACCATACTGTCATTATACATGTAAATATCGGACAATTCAAGGACATTGTTGTTTTTGCAGTATTCGGTTAAAAGAGAAAAGATCTCTTCGTTATCGGTAATGATTCGATCGAACTTATAACGTCTGAAACAGGACGCATATGCTCTTTCTCCGTAAGAAATAACAGAAAGATCGGTCCTGTGTTCTATGTTTTCATCAATCATTTTCACGGATTGAAGTTTCCCTTTCGAAGAAGCTCGTGTAATCTCAACCGCAATATTCTGCTCACATTTAAGCTCAGGATCGGCGTTTTTCAAAAAAGCCTTGCTTTTATCAGGAAGAACGATATAAGCCGAATTAATGTCTTTCGAAACGGAGGATACTTTTCCGACGCATTTTGTATGGATCGGAAGTTCTTTTGCATTCTCCATTTCGATATCGATAAGTATTTTGTTTTCAAAAACCAGATAAACAAACATGTCATCTTTTTTTACGGCAATCATTTCGATTCCCGAAGTAGTCGAAAACAGCTTGGAATCTGCATTTTTTTCTTTGGGTTTAATCATAAATCTGTCCGAGAGATGCCAGACTTATAAACTTTCCGTTTTCGTCTGCGGTATAAAGCTCGGTTCTTTTGTATTTTTTGCAAACGGCTTTGACGCCGAATTTATTCAAAGCCTCGATAACAACGTCAGCTTTAAGATTTCCTGCCGAAGAAGAATTGACTTTAACGATAATTTCTTTTTCGTTTAAGATTTTGTGATCATATATATCTTCCATCAGATCTTTCCTTTTGAGTTTGTCTTTTCTGATGTATTCAAAAACATAAGATTCCTGCGAAAAAAAATCCTCGATGAGTTTCAGATCTTCTGAAAGATCGTCAAATGTGTAAAGATAATCGGCTGCCTTGACCGAACTCATGGCATTCAAAACACCGTCGTCAAGCAATGTTGCGGAAACGATCTCTATTCCTTCCACACACTGCCCGTTCATATCCTTGACCAGTGTGGTCATGTCCGGAAGAGTATTCATTTCAAGGTCGAAGTAATCCCCGTCCGTCTCGATTCCGACAGAAAGTGGCTGGGCAAAACTTAATTTAAGATGGGGCGAAAAACCTTCTGTATAGGCAGCATCGATTCCGCTTCTTCTTATGGCTTTCTGAAAGAAACGCATTATATCAAGGTGACCGATATAAACGATCGGTCCGAATTTTTTGAATTTAAATCTTATAACCATGTTTTTACCTTTATCTGAAACAGAATTTGCCTGCACCGTAAACATTGGCACCGCATCCGTTGCATTTGATCATGCAGTTTTCGGTTATTTTTCCCTCTTTGGCTTTTAGCCATTCGTTTTTAAGATATTTCTTCGAAACACCTATATCGATAAAATCCCAGGGGAATACTTCGTCGATATCACGAACTCTCTGCGTATAGAATTCCATGGGAATATTGTTGTCTTCGAATGCTTTGATCCAGATGTCAAAGTTGAAATAATCATTCCATGCATCATAGATTGCACCGTTTTTGTAAGCGTCATAAATAACTTTCGACAATCTTCTGTCGCCTCTCGCAAATACGCCTTCAAGAACCGAAACATCCGTGTCGTGCCAGTTGTATTTAATGCTTCTCTGATTAAGCTGAGCCATAATGCTCTGTCTTGTAAGATATGCTTTGTCCCTGAAATCCTCCAGAGAAAACTGCGAAGCCCACTGAAAAGGCGTAAAAGGCTTCGGAATAAAGAAAGAAGTCGAAGCCGTAATGGATACTCTCTGAGTTCTTTTTTCTTTGGGAAGTGTTTCGTAGTAGGTTTTGGCCACTTTTTCGCAAAGTTCCGCAATCGCAACGACATCGCTGTCTTCTTCGAAAGGAAGCCCGAGCATAAAATAGAGTTTGACTTTATTCCATCCTCCGAGGAAAGCAAGTCTCGATCCTTCGAGAATCTGTTCTTCCGTAAGACCTTTGTTTATAACGTTTCTCATTCGCTGAGAACCGGCTTCGGGCGCGAAAGTAAGACTCGATTTTTTAATATCCTGAACTTTCCCCATAACATCGAGAGAAAAAGCATCGATTCTTAAAGAAGGAAGCGAAATGTTTACCTTATTTTCGTTGCAGTAATCGATAAGATAAAGTATCAGTTCCTGAAGTTCCGGATAATCGGAAGAAGAAAGCGAACTTAAGTTAATTTCCTCATAACCGGAATTTTGTATCATTTCTTTTGCGAATTCTTTTAATACCTCAACATTTCTTGTTCTTATCGGCCTGTAAAGCTGCCCCGCCTGGCAGAACCGGCATCCTCTCGGACACCCTCTCATGATTTCAAGCGTGATTCTGTCCTGAGTCGCTTTGATAAAAGGAATGACAGGTTTTAACGGATAATATGTATCGTTAAGATCGGTTTCCACTTCTTTTCTTACCTTTATATCCACCCCGTCTTTAAGGGGAATAAACTCCTTAACCGTATTATCATCGTTATAAACGACATCCATTAATGAAGGAACGTAAATTCCACCGATCTTTGAAGCCTTAAAAAGAAAATCTTCTCTTGAATATCCTTCTTTTCTGCATTCTTTGTATAGATCAAGCAAAGCTCTGTACGACACTTCGCCTTCACCTATATAAAACATGTCAAAGAAATCAGCTATGGGTTCCGGATTGTAAGCGCAGGGCCCTCCGCCAATGACTAAAGGATCGTCATCTTTTCTGTCTTTTGCAAAAATCGGAATCTGCGAAAGCTCAAGTACCTGCAAAATATTCGTGTAACACATTTCGTACTGAAGCGTAATTCCGAGAAAGTCAAAATCTTTTATCGGATCCTGGCTTTCAAGCGCAAAAAGAGGGATATTTTTATCCCTCATGATCTTGTCAAGGTCGGGCCACGGCGAATAAACTCTTTCGCACCATGTATCCTCGAAAGAATTAAACATCGCATAGAGGATCTGTATTCCCAGATGTGACATGCCTATTTCGTAAACATCCGGAAAGCACATACAGAATCTTATATCCACGTCTTCAACATTTTTGTTTATGCTGTTAAATTCGCCGCCGATATATCTTGCGGGTTTATCGACGGTCATAAGTATTTCATGACTTAAAGCGGTTTTTCTCATTGATCACCTGTAAAAAGATTATTGTATTACTATTTTACCTGTTTGAGAGTTCTTCCGCAACCTCTTCCCATGTAACATTCTTTTCAACCATAAGCACGCTTAAATGGTAAAGGAAATCCGCAATCTCGTATTTGATTTCTTTTGCTTCCTCATTCTTTGATGCAATAACGATCTCGCATGCTTCTTCGCCGACTTTTTTGAGTATTTTGTCAAGACCTTTGTCGAAAAGATAATTTGTATACGATCCTTCTTTGGGATTTACTTTTCTGTCTTCGATAACTTTGTAAAGATCCGTCAGTATCTTTGAAGGATTCTTTTCGATCGAATCATTCTTAAGAACATCGTTGAAAAAGCATGTATCTTTTCCTGTATGGCAGGGAACGCCAACCTGGGAAACGCTGCAAAGAAGCGTATCAAGATCGCAGTCAGCCTTCATGGATTTTATATACTGGAAATGACCGCTGGTTTCACCCTTGACCCACTGCTCTTTTCTTGATCTTGAATAATATGTCATAAGGCCGGTTTTGAAAGTATTGTAATAAGCTTCTTCATTCATGTAAGCCATCATGAGAATCTTGTCATTTTTATAATCTGTTACGATAACCGGAATAAGTCCGTCATCGTTTTTCTTAAGCTCAGACCACTCGTAAGCGGGTTTAAGGTATTTCGTTTCAATATTCTTTTTGTTTAATTCATCCTTAAGCGCAAAAACATCGATATCTTCTTTGCCTTCGTCAATAAGATAAAAATCCTCGTTATATTTTGAAGTATTCTCGAATATATCTTTGTTTTCATTGAGGCTCTGACTCTGTTTTTCAAAATCAGAAATACCGATCACAAGATTTTTGCCGAATCTCGTTAAACCTTCTTCAATAACATCATTTCCGACGTTTGTTTTTGAACCTGCAATTATCTTCTTTACGTTTGCATAGTAAAGTTTTTTCATATCCTCAAAATGAGTTATGGGAAATATGGCAAATACGGGCTTTTCGCAAAGCGCCGTCATTTCGATCATGTTATGAAAGAAATTCTCCTTATCCTCATCGGAAAAAGCCTCTGCTTCGATAATAAGACTGTCATAACCTTTTCTGTTAACTCTTTCTATGAGATCATTAAAATCTGCAGCTTTTGATGTATTTGAAAAATAAGCTTTTTTAGCTGTAAAAACCATTATAAAGCTCCTTTCGTGGAGAGAATTCCTTCTCTGTCGGGATTTTTTGATGCAGCGATTCTCATGGCGTTGGCCATTGATTTAAAAATCGCCTCTATGATGTGATGTGTATTGATTCCGTCAAGGATCTTTACGTGAAGATTCATCTCTGCCGAATAAGACAGCGCATATAAAAATTCTCTGAGAGTTTCTGTTTCAAAACTTCCGACCTGAGTAACATCAAAATCGGAAATTCTTTCTTCGCCGAAACTGTATGAAAAATTCAAATAAGGTCTGCCCGAAAAATCAACCGAACATAAAACCAGAGCATCATCCATCGGTAAAATAAACGATCCGTATCTGTTGATACCCGCTTTGTCGCCGAGAGCTTCTTTAAAGCACTTGCCTAAAACTATGCCGATATCTTCTACAGAGTGGTGACAGTCGACATCCAGATCACCTTTGCACTCGATATCGAGATCGAAATTGCCGTGCTTGGCAAACGAATTTAACATGTGGTCAAAGAAACCTATTCCGGAATTCACATTTGCCTTACCGCTTCCGTCGATATTGAGAGCAGCTTTAATCTGTGTTTCTTTGGTTGTTCTTTCTGTTTCAGCTTTACGCATATTTATTCCTCCGAATCTTCAAATCTAACCGAAATGGATTTTGCGTGTGCAAACAAACCTTCTTTTTCGGCAAATTTCTCTATCTTTTTGTGACTCTTTTGTAATGCTTCTTTAGAATAACATATTACACTGCTTTTTTTAATAAAATCATCAACGGATAAGGGTGAAAAGAATTTTGCCGTTCCGTTTGTGGGTAATACGTGGTTGGGGCCTGCAAAATAATCACCGAGAGGTTCGGATGAATATTCGCCGAGGAATATCGCACCGGCATTCTTGACTTTACCCATCGTTTCAATGGGATTCTTTGTGATGATCTCAAGGTGTTCGCTTGCAATGTCATTAACGGCATCTATTGCGTCATCCATGTTCTTTGCAACAAGAATAAATCCGAAATTCTCAAGTGATTTTTCGAGAATTTCTTTTCTGGGTGCATCTTTTAAAAGTGTTTCAACCCATTTTTCAACATCGTTCGCAAGCGTTTCGCTTGTTGTGATAAGAATGCCGCTTGCCATTTCATCATGTTCGCACTGACTCATAAGATCCGCAGCCAAAAATTTCGGATTGGCAGTTTCATCTGCAAGTACGAGAATTTCACTCGGACCGGCGATCGAATCGATCGAAACATGTCCGTATACATATCTTTTTGCAAGGGCTACGAAAATATTCCCGGGTCCTACGATCTTGCTGACTTTGGGAATGATATCGGTTCCGTATGCAAGCGCTGCGATTGCCTGAGCGCCGCCTACTTTGTAGATTTCATTTATTCCGCAGATTTTTGCGGCTGCAAGCGTCGTTGCATTTACCCTGCCTTCAGCGTTGCAGGGAGTTGTCATTACAATTCTTTTGCATCCTGCAACAAGTGCGGGTACGATATTCATAAGAGTCGATGACGGATAAGCGGCTTTTCCTCCGGGAACATATACTCCGACTGTTTCGATCGGAAGAATTCTCTGTCCTAAAAATGTTCCGTCTTCTGTGGTATCAAAGAAAGATGTTCTTAACTGTTTTCTGTGATAATCTCTGATATTGTCGAAAGCTTCTTTCATAATATCGATGAAATCAGAATCAAGCGAATCGTAAGCTTCATCGATTTCTTCATCGGTAACTCTGATGTTTGAAGCATTAAGACTGAATTTGTCAAATTTAAGAGTATATTCAAAAACAGCCTCATCTTTTCTTGCTTTAATGTCGTCACAAATATCTGCAACTTTCTTTTCGTATTCGGGATAATTGGAAGTACTTCTTTTTAGCAGGTTGTTTAAAAGGTTCTGCTTGTTTTCATCATTAAGTAAATATTTATTCATCTGACCACCTTCCTTGGGTAAATTCTTATTTCGAACAAATCATGTATTTTCAATTCTGACTGTTAATGTTTCAAAACCGGATTTATAAAATAAATGATTAACTTTTACATTTAATTAAATCGATTTTCAGCTTTCACTGTGTAAGCATGCATTGATGTCTTTTACAAGTTTTTCGATTCTGTCTTTCTGCATTTTATGGCTTACTCTGTTGACAATAAGTCTCGATGAAATGGGACATATTTCTTCAAGAACATCAAGTCCGTTTTCTCTGAGAGTCGAACCTGTCTCAACAATGTCGACGATTACATCAGATAATTCAACTATGGGTCCGAGTTCAACCGAGCCGTTAAGTTTGATAATATCAACTGTCTGATATTTTTTGTTATGGAAGTAATCCTTTGCGATAACGGGATACTTGGAAGCAACTCTTATCTGTTCACGATGCAAAAGAAGTTCCTTGGCATCTTTCGGACCGCATACGCACATTCTGCATTTGCCGAAGCCAAGGTCGAGAAGTTCGGTAACTCTTCTTTGTTCTTCTTCGATAATATCGCTTCCTACAACGCCGAGATCGGCAGCTCCGTATTCAACATAAGTCGGAACATCGGGACCTTTCGCAAGAAAGAATTTAAGTTTATGTTCTTCATCCGTGAATATAAGTTTTCTTGTGGATTTATCTTTTATTTCTTCGCATTTTATTCCGAGTTTTTCAAGCAAATCCATTGTCTGATTTGCTACTCTTCCTTTGCAGAGAGCAATTGTTAAATATCTGTCTTTCATATATGACTCCGTTTAAATGTATATTATCTCGTTCTTACCTGAATTAACGAATTCTTCGAAGTTTTTATCGAAGTTATCTTTGTTTACGGTTACACAGTTCTTTCCGCTTTCTCGTAATTCTTCGCATTTCTTAAGAGTTTCTGCTTCTTTGCCCGATTCATAAACAACATATGTTTTGATATTGGAAATCGAATCCAGGGAACCTTTCTGTTTCTTGAGGCTCTGAAGAATGTTATCGATCATGAATACGCATCCTACAGCGGGTGCACCTTCGCCATACTTTTCAAGAAGTGAATTATATCTTCCGCCCTTGCAGATCGATTCTCCGACATCGAAAGTGTAAACCTTGAAAATCATTCCCGTATAATATTTGAAATTAGAATCAAGTTCTTCATCAAATTCAACATATTCGGAATAATTCATTTTCTCGAGAAGTTCGAATATCTTGTCGATCCTTCCCTTGTCGTCTTTCGTATTCACAAAAATCTTAAAATCTTCAAGACCGATCGATAAAAGATTCTTTATAACAAGAGCAAGCACTTCGAAATCAGCCATAAACGAATCGTCTTTAAAAAGCTCGATACCCATCTGCGTGCTTTCGATCGCCTTACCTTCATAAAGACCTTTGTTTGAAAAAGCATTGCCTTTATAAAAGAATCTTAAAGGATAATTCTCATCCGAAAAATATTTGACAGCACATCTTGCAACGCCGGGAGTGTAGTCAGGTCTTAAAACCAGCGTCTCTCCGTCTCTGTCTATAAATCTGAATGTTTTCGATTCAAAAGAAAGATCGTTGTCATCCAGAAATACATTGAGAAATTCAAGTGTGGGTGTCTGTATTTCATCATAACCGAAAGTTTTGATGTTCTTCTCAAAACAATCCATTATGTGATTTTTCATATCAAGTTCAGTTCCGTAAAAGTCTCTTACACCGTCCGGTGTATGTAATAAAGATAAGTTCATTTAATTTCCTTTCACTTTAACGCTTTAAAGTGTTACCTAATTAGCAAATTATCGTGTTATTGCAAAAAAGTATATCAATATAAAAAGATAATGTCAACAAATATTTTATTTCTGCATGTTTTAATACTTTCGTCTGATATTTAAAAGTATTCAAACAATAAGTTTTCGAACAAAAAGCAGATTACAAAATAAAAAATCAGATTGCAAATCAAAAAGTTTTAATTTAATAATCCTTCAGTTCAATCACTTTGCCGCTTAACAAATACCACTCATCGTCTTTATCAAAATCAGGGAAAACAATTTTATATGCGCAAAGATTCTGATGCCTGTTTTCGCTGTCGGTTTTGCCTTTATATTTTGCATCACCCGAAAGCGGGAAACCCAGATGTGAAAGATGAGCTCTTATCTGGTGGCTTTTGCCGGTCAGAAGATTGATTTCAAGATAAGAATATTCATTATTGCTGTCAATCACTCTTATGCCCGTAGAAATCGGCGAATATTTTAAACCCGCGGGAATCGATTCCTGATCGTCATATATCGTAACTTTGTTACTTTTCGTATTTTTATATAAATATGCTTTATATACTCCGGATAAATCGCAGTTCCCTTTGGTTTTTGCAATATAGTATTTTTTGATATCACGCTTGTTAAGCATGCTGCTTAACCTTTGCGAGCCTTTTAAGGTTTTTGAAAAAAGAACAAGCCCTCTCGTATTTCTGTCGAGTCTGTTTAAAACGGAAGGAGTGAATTCAGACAGGCTTTCTTCAGAAATATATTTGCATGATAAGAGATATCCCAGGCACCATTCATTGAGTGAGCCGATATTTGAGTTGTCTTTCTGTGTAAGTATTCCTTCGGGCTTATATACGATCATGAAATCTTCATGCTCAAATATAACTCTGACGTCTTTTAAATTTTTGTAAGCCTCAATGTATTCGTTGTTATCCGTCTTTTTTACCGGAGACTGCATTTTCGAAAATGTTTCATCCGAAAAGAAAATCTTGATCGTATCTCCTGCTTTTAACATTTCATCGCCTTTTGCTCTTTTGCCGTTAAGCTCGATGTTTTTCTTTCTTAACATCTTGTAAATAAAAGCATTCGAGGCAGAAGGCATAATGCGTTTGAGATATTTATCTAATCTTTGATTTTCGTTTGTTTTGTTAATTATGTATTCTTTCATTTTTTAGCTTTTTCGAAAGCAGAAAATCGATAATCGATTATTTTCGATTCTTCAATTCTTTTTAAAACTGATTTCTTAATCAGATTAGATTTCCCTTTTTTCGCTCTTTAAAAATTTAAGTTCATGTAATAAGGGTGGACGAAAGGGAGGTTTTATGAATAAAACTTAAAACGATGCAAATGCAAAGTTATTTTAGCAAATAAAAGCTTAAACACATTTATAACGCCAGGTTCTTCATTAACGCATAAAGTTTTTCGTCGGATTCGGATTTTTTGTATCCGACATCGACGCTTTTGATTCTGTCGTAATATTTCTCTTTGTTATCGAGAATATAAATTTTGTAACCATCAATGGAATTCTGATTCATGTACTTTTCTATATGTTCTTTTATGTCTTTCGCATTGGATTTTTTGTCTTCGGAAAGACATACAAGAGAACCGTCGAAAATAAAACATGTATTTATGCAGAAATTCTGTTTATAACTGGTAAGATAAAAATCGTATCCGTAACAGACATCTTTGCCTTTTATATATTCTTCCACTTTTTCATAAATGTCTTTTGAAACTGCATATTTTTCGTTTTTCAGATACATTATGAAAGATACTATCATCTTAGCCGAAGGAAGAATACCAAGCACTGCGATTATCGTAAAGATATTCCTTTCACTGCCTCTCGTGATATAACCGAAAAGAAATACGGCTGCACAGCATGCTATCATAAACAATGTAAGAAGACCTGTTCTTAAGGGCTGTTTTTTAAGATATCCGTATTTTCCTTTTAAACTTGAAAACATATAAAACCTCTAAAATCAATTTGATATATATTTAAAGCATTCAGCATAATCCTCAATAAAGAGAAAGTAAAAAGATTATTTAATACTTTTATATTTTTCAGATATGGGTAATCAGTAAGCATAATAAAAGGCCTCTTAAACATTAAGAGGCCTGATTTTTGATTAGAAATCATCTTCATCCACACGAACTTCGTTTCCGAAATCCTCTTCCTCGGGAAGATACTGTTTAGGCTGCTCAACTTTCTTGGGTTCCTCTTTGGGAGCTTCTTCTTCAAGCATGGGAGCAATCTCGGCTCTGTTATCTTCTATCTTGTTGAATAATGCATCAAGTCTTGCCTGTGCATCCTCGAAAGTTTTGTTATTCTTAAGCATAACTTCTTCGATGGCTTTCTGCATATCAACGAGAACATCATCCATATAGAAGTTCATGCTTCTTATAATATCTTCTTTGTAAGCTTCAGCTTCATCAACACTTTTTTGTGAAAGATACTGAGCTTCTTCTACAAGTGCGTCAGCCTGTTTCTGAGCTTCGAGCATGATTTCGTTTTCGGAAAGCTTGTTCTGAAGGAGTTCTTCGGTCTCGGCAGCTTTGTCCATTGCTTCCTGCTCTATTTCAAACGCTTTGGCGTTGGCTTTGTCGATTTTATCGTGTGCAAGTAATTCTGCGCTTTTTAAAAGTTTTTCTCTTTTTGATAAAACGTTGTTTGCAAGTTTGATCTGTTCGGGAACCATCGATTTGAGCTCGTCGAGTTTTTCAAAAATTGTATCAATCTCGACAAGGATCATTCCCTTTTTTAATTTAGAAGGCTTGCTATCTTCAAGAATTTTCTCGATTTCCGAAATTTTTCGCTCTAATCTCTGAACATCAACATTATCTTTTTCAGCTGCCATTGAATTTCTCCAATCTAATATCCGAATTTTTTATACAAACTAACAGCAACACTTTCCGGTACAAATTTTGAAACATCACCGTGATAACTTGCGATTTCTCGAACCGTTGTCGATGAAAGGTATGAATATTCCAAATCTGTCGGCAAAAATACCGTTTCAAGAGTTCCCTGTGAAATAAGATAATTGGTCTGTGCCATGTGCAGTTCGTATTCGAAATCTGTCAGCGCACGAAGACCTCTTAAAACCATGTGAACGTCTTTTTCTTTTGCATAATCAATTAGAAGTCCCCTGAAAGTGTCTATTATGATATTATCATAATCCCTAGTCACATCTTTTAACATTTTAACACGTTCCTCAACTGTAAACAAGGGACTTTTTTTACTATTTTCCAAAACCGAAACATAAACAGTATCGTAATTCTTAGATGCCCTTTTTATAATGTCTATATGACCGTATGTAACAGGATCAAAACTGCCGGGATAAATAATAGCGCCTTTGCTCATTCTTTCCTCCTGATAAAAACATGTTTGTTGTTTTTGTATTCTTTCGTTTTGTATATTTCAAGATTTAAATCATCAAGAAAATCAAAATCAGCGTCAAAATCGCATTCCGTAATCACAATTGTATCTTCGCCTATTAAACCGCATTCGTCAAGCAGAATTATAACCTCGTTTTCAAGGTGCTTATTAAAAGGCGGGTCGAGAAAAATCACATCAGGTACTTCTTTTAAATGGTTTTTAATGAAAAAATTAACCTCTTCCCTGAAAACCGAAGCTTTGTCAGCCAGTTTTGTTTTCTTAAGATTTTCGGTAATGCAGTTATATGCTTCTCTTGAATTGTCGACAAAATAACACTTCGATGCCCCGCGGCTTAATGCTTCGATCCCGATACCTCCGGATCCCGAAAACAGATCGACAAATACCGCTCCTCCCACATAGTTCTGGATGCAGTTAAAAAGAGTTTCCTTGTATTTGTCAACCGTAGGTCTCGTTTCAAGCCCTTTGGGCGTTATTAAATTGATACTTCTTGCAGTTCCGGCTATTACTCTCATAGTATATCAAAATAATCTTTCAAAAATTAACAATGCATAAAACCTGCATATCTGTTCTTTTATTAATTCATAAAAAGTATCTTTAGCCAAGTCTTAAAAATCTTAAAAGACGTATCTTTAGCCAAGTCTTAAAAGTCTTAAAAACGTATCTTTAGCCAAGTCTTAAAAGTCTTAAAAAACGTATCTTTATCCAAGCCTTAATTTAGTACCCTTGGAATCTCTGTTAGCAAGTTTGATCTTGCTTGCGGAAATTTCATTCTCGTTGTATACGATAACTGATTCTATTGCATTTCCTGAATAGAATACCTTATCGACAGAAGCGCCCTTGTTAAGTTTCATTCCTCTTACGCCTACAGCACCCTTCTTTTTCTCGGGAATCTGCTCAATCGGGAATTTAAGGAAGTATCCGTCATTCGAAACAAGGATGATATTCTTCTGTTCGTTGAGAATACTGATATTTACGATCCTGTCATCATCCAAAAGTTTGGTCGCCTGGATCGTCTTTCTTGTCACGTCGAATTCTCCGCCGTCAACAACCTTAATATTACTTTGCTTTGTTACAAAAATCAATCTGAAGAGATTCAGATCCGACTGTGAACACAGCAGCGAAATCGACGAATCATTCGAAGTATATGAAGTGATATTGTCGATCGGAATACCTTTATCCCTTATCTTGCCCATGGGTATATCGGTAACTTTCGCGGTATAAAGCATTCCGTTGTCGCTGAAGAGGCAGACTTTACCTGTATTCTTGCAAAGGATTGTAAACTTGCTCTCTTCTTTAATGGTTTCGATGTTTCTTTCGTATGTGGCCGTATCAACCGCTTTGACATAACCGAATCTGTCCATCAAAACGTACACATCCATCTCTTCGATCTTCTTCTCGACGTATACGGCTTCGTTCTCGTTTGTTATAACAGTTTTTCTGGGTTTGGCATATTCTTTTTTGAGTGCTCTTAATTCTTCGCAGATAACCTGAGTCATTGAACTCTGGCGTTCAAGAATATCTTCATATTTGAAAATGTTGGCCATTGTCTGATCATGGTCTTTGATCAAAGCATCAATTTCGAGACCGATCAATTTATACAAACGCATTTCAAGAATGGCATTTGCCTGCTTCTCGGAAAACATAAGCTGCATTGCCATTATCTTTGATTCTTTGGATTTGAATCTGATGCCGTCCGTAACACCTTCAACAAGACATTTTTTAGCCATTTCCCTGTCTTTTGAACCGCGAAGGATTTCAATGATAAGGTCGATCACATTGCATGCTTTGATAAGTCCTTCCTGAATCTCTCTTTTTTCCTCTTCTTTGGCAAGAAGAGTCGTATATTTTCTTTTATTGAATTCATAGGAAAATTCAACGCAGTTTTTGATGATATCTTTTAAGGAAAGAGTTTCAGGTCTGCCTTTTGAAATTGCAAGCATGTTAACACCGAAAGTATCTTCAAGTCTAGTTTTTTTGTAAAGCATGTTCTTAAAGTTTTCGATGTCGCAGTCTTTTTTAAGTTCAATTACAATTCTTATGCCTTCTTTTGAAGACTGATTGGTAATATCTACAATGTCGGGAGCTTTCTTTGATTCATAAAGCGCAGCGATATCGGATAAGAATTTGGCGATATTCGCACCGATCATCGGGTAAGGAATTTCCGTTATAACAAGATTTGTTTTGCCGTTCTTTCCTTTTTCGACTTCAACTTTTCCCCTGATTTTGATCTTTCCGGTTCCGGTTTCATAAATCTGTAAAAGCTCGTCTTCGTTTATAACGATTCCGCCCGTAGGAAAATCCGGTCCTTTTATGTATTTCATAAGGTCCTTGGTTTCAAGTGTCGGATCGTTTAAATATGCAAGAGTGGCATCGATAACCTCTCCTGTATTGTGAGGAGGTATGCTTGTTACCATACCTACAGCAATGCCTTCGGAACCGTTAACAAGTATATTGGGGAATTTGACCGGCAGTACACTCGGTTCTTTTTCCGTTTCATCGAAATTGGGTACAAAATCAACAATATCCTTATCGAGATCCGCCAGGAAAGCTTCCTGGGTTACTTTCTGAAGTCTGGCTTCCGTATAACGCATGGCAGCGGCTGAATCGCCTTCAATATTACCGAAGTTGCCGTGTCCTTCAACAAGAGGCATTCCTTTCTTGAAATCCTGTGTCATGACAACAAGTGAATCATAAATCGAAGAATCGCCGTGCGGATGATATTTACCCATTGTATCACCGACAATTCTGGCAGATTTTCTGAAAGGTTTATCATATTTGATCCCGAGTTCATGCATATCGTAAAGCACTCTTCTCTGAACCGGTTTTAATCCGTCTCTTACATCCGGAAGAGCTCTCGCGATTATGACACTCATCGCATAATCAACGAAAGATTTGCTCATAACCTCGGAATATTCGCTTTTAATAATCTTTTCGGCCATTATAAAAAATCTCCTGTATTTGGAAAATCATTAAATATCAAGTTCGGCTTCTTTTGCGTGTTCATAAATATATTCACGTCTTATGGAAACATCGTTGCCCATAAGAAGTTCCGTAAGTTTTGAAGCCATGGACGCATCTTCGATCTGTACCTGTTTAAGATTCCTTCTCTCAGGATCGAGAGTTGTTTCCCAAAGCTGTTCAGCATCCATTTCACCGAGACCTTTGTATCTCTGAAGCGTGAAAGGTCCTTTATGTTTCTTTCTGTATGCAGCGAGAGCCGCATCGTCATAAAGATACTCTTCCTGTCCTCTGGAAGGTATTGCCTTGTAAAGAGGAGGCATGGCGATATAAACATGACCTTCAAATATTAGTTCTGGCATGAATCTGTAGAAAAGTGTCAAAAGAAGCGTACAGATATGTGCCCCATCGACATCGGCATCAGCCATGATGATTATTTTGTCATATCTCAATTTGCTTATATCAAAATCGTTTCCGAATCCTTCCGAAAATCCGCATCCGAAAGCATTGATCATCGTCTTTATCTCGGCATTGGCGAGTATTTTGTCCATACCGGCCTTTTCAACGTTAAGGATCTTGCCACGGATCGGAAGTATCGCCTGGTATTTTCTGTTTCTTGCAGTCTTGGCCGAGCCGCCCGCTGAATCACCTTCGACTATGAAAATCTCACATTTTTCGGCTTCCTTGGATTCGCAGTTAGCTAATTTCCCGTTCGAATCAAAAGAAAACTTCTGCTTTGTAAGCATGTTGGTTTTGGCTTTTTCTTCGGCTTTTCTTATCTTGGCCGCTTTCTCGGCGCATGAAATGATCGTCTTTAACGTCTCAAGATTTCTGTCGAAGAAAAGCTGTGATTCGTCATTTATTACTTTGGATACAGCTTTTGCCGCATCTTGATTATCGAGTTTTGTTTTTGTCTGTCCTTCGAATCTGGGCTCGGGATGCTTGATACTTAAAACACATACGAGTCCGTTTCTGACTTCCGCACCTGTAAAGTTGGGATCTTTATCTTTTAAGATTCCCAGAGACTTTGCATAGTTGTTGATCACCTGCGTAAATATGGTTTTAAATCCCGTTATATGGGTGCCGCCTTCAGCGTTATAAATATTGTTACAGAATCCCAGAACATTTTCGTGGAATTCGTCTACGTACTGAAAAGCGCAGTCGACCATGATATTATCGCTTGAACCGTGAAGATAAATAACATCATGAAGTGCTTCTTTTCCGACATTAAGATCCTTTACAAATCCGGTAATTCCTTCTTCCTCGTGATAAACGATTTTTTCTTTAACATCACGTTTGTCTTCAAAAACAATGGTAAGACCGGGATTTAAATATGCAGTCTCGTGAATTCTCGACTTGATGTCCTCTGACCTGAAATATGTCTTTTCGAAAATGGTATCATCGGGCGTAAATGTAATGGATGTACCAGTTTCTCTTGTCTTTCCGACCTGAGGAAGCAGTCCGTCTACAAGATTTACAACAGGCTTTCCGAACTCATACGCATCCTGATAAATAAATCCGTCTCTTTTGATCGTAATATCAAATCTTTTTGAAAGCGCATTTACAACCGAGCTGCCGACACCGTGAAGACCGCCGGCATTCTTATAAACATCGTTATTGAATTTACCGCCGGCATGAAGCGTGGTAAGCACGATTCTTTCGGCCGTGATACCTTTTTCGTGTCTGTCCACGGGGATGCCTCGGCCATTATCCGATACGGTAGCGGAACCGTCTGCATTTAAGGTCACGTGAATCGTATCGCAAAAGCCCGCCATGTGTTCGTCGACGGAGTTATCCATTATTTCGTATACAAGATGATTGAGACCTTTTGTCGATGTGGAACCTATGTACATACCCGGTCTTTCCCTGACGGGTTCAAGACCTTCAAGGACCATGATCGAACTGGAATCATAAACCTGCTCTTTTTTTGCCATATCTTTAAATCCTTTATATATATTTCTTAAACATTATATGCAATATAAAATTACCCCAATACGCATTTTTGCGCACTGATACTTTTAAAGTATACCACAATTCATGTTCAGATTAAAGAAAAAAATACACGATATGGTGGAAACATGTGTTCGCACCACATCATGCATTTTCATCCGCATATTTTTTGGCTTTTACAAAGAGTTCCCTGTCGCGATAAATGTCTGCTATCTTAAACGTCATATCGCCGCTCTGTCTGACTCCCGCAAGATCACCGGGACCTCTTAATCTTAAATCTTCTTCCGCTATAAAGAAGCCGTCATCAGATTTAAGCATTACATTAAGTCTTTCAACTTCATCTTCCGAAGCTGAGCCGTTTATCAGAATACAATATGAAGCAAGATTTCCTCGTCCTACTCGTCCTCTTAACTGATGAAGCGTTGCAAGGCCGAATCTTTCGGCATTTTCGATAAGGATAACCGTCGCATTCGGAACATCAATTCCGACTTCTATGACCGTCGTCGAAACCAGAATATTGATGTCATTATTGGCAAAATACTGCATTATCCTGTTCTTTTCGCTGTTTTTCATTCTGCCGTGAAGTATTCCGATCTTTATATCATCCGGCATAAGTTCTTTTAAATACGAAGCATAATCCAGAACATTTGAAAGTTCGGTATCTTCATTGCTTTCAATCATCGGACAGACAACAATTGCCTGCTGTCCTTCTCTGACTTTCGAATATATAAATCTTAATCCGTCGACTCTTTCCGAAGCTTTTCTTATTCCCGTCTGAATCTTTATTCTGCTTGCCGGTTTGTCTTTGATAACGGAAACCTGCAGATCCGTGTAATAAACCGAAGCCAGTGTTCTCGGAATCGGAGTTGCCGATAGACTCAGAACGTGAGGCGTATTTCCTTTAGACGATAAAGTATCTCTTTGCAAAACTCCGAATCTGTGCTGTTCATCGGTAACAACAAGCGCAAGACAGTTAAAATTCACTCTGTCTTCTATCAAAGCATGCGTTCCGACTATAAGATCGATCCCGCCTTCTTCAAGTTCTTTTAAAGTTTCTTTTCTCGAAGAAGCCGTACTTGATCCGGAAAGAAAAGCGATATTCAGATTAAGTCCGTATCTTGCATTAAGTTCTCTGAATTTATTAAAATGCTGTGCGGCAAGGACTTCCGTCGGAGCCATAAAAGCAGCCTGATAACCGTTAGATGCACATAAAAGACATGAAAGAAAGGCAACTATCGTTTTACCGCATCCTACATCACCCTGAATCAGTCTGTTCATTACAAATCCGGATGAAAGATCTTCGAGAATGTCTTTTAATGCATTTTCCTGACCTTCGGTAAGGTCGTAAGGAATCTGAGATTTGAATCTGGCATATTCTGCCGTTTCAATAAAAGTATATTCAGATTTCAGCCTGGTATACTGTTTTCTTATTTCATTAAGTTCTTTGAAAAACTGATAAAATTCTTCAAAAGAGAGTCTGTTTCTTGCATTTAAATAATCATCTCTGTCAATCGGAAAATGAATGTCGGACAGAGCCCTGCTTTTGTTTGCAAAACCGTTTTCTTTAAGAATATACTCGGGAAGATCCTCATCAAACGGTGCATAATTTTCAAAGCTCTGATTGATATATTTTCCGATCGTTTTTGAATTAATCCCTTTGGTTAATGAATATACGGGCTGAAGACTCCTTAAAGATTCGCAGTATTCGGATACTTTGTGAATTTCCGGCATTTCAAAAGAAAAATATCGCCCTTTTCTTTTAACAGTTCCGAGGAAAACCCATTCGGAACCGGGCTTTAACTGACTTCTTAAATAAGTCACTCTGAAAAAAGTCATCGGTACTCTTCCGGTAGAATCGAAACCTGTAACAGTTGTTACGGCATTATGTGCGGTTTTCTTGAAATACAGATCGTCTGCCATCTTTAATCTGACAGCACATAATTCGCCTTCTCTTAATTCGGAAACAGGCGTTAACGGGGGAAGTTTTTTGTACGTTCTCGGAAAATAAAAAATCAGGTCATAGACTGTTTCTATGCCCAATCGCGCAAAAAGGCTGGCGTTTTTATCGCCAACCCCTTTTAATTCTTTTATTGAAACATTTTTTAAATCCGATAAATTCATGCAGTGTAAATTTCTCCTGACAGATTATTCAACGGAAACAATGTAATAATATATAGGCTGTCCGCCGTTTTGAATCTCTACTTCAACATCTTCATAAGCTTCTTCAAGATCGGCTTTAAGTTTCTCTGCAGCTTCGGAATCAACATCGGATCCGACATAAACAGTGATAACGGATGAATCTTCATCAACCATCTCTTTGATCATGTCTTTGGTAACCTGATCTCTGTCTGCGCCGACTGAAAGAATGCCCGAATCACCGATTCCCATGTAATCGTCTTTTTTGATAACTTTATTATCTATTTCAGTATCTCTGACAGCGTAAGTAACCTGACCGGTTTTAACATTGGATGC
Source organism: Lachnospiraceae bacterium (assembly GCA_024684055.1). Lineage (GTDB taxonomy): Bacteria > Bacillota > Clostridia > Lachnospirales > Lachnospiraceae > UBA3766. The sequence goes on from JAIKXN010000231.1 coordinate 28,061, forward strand.
GCCTTCGGTCATGCTCTCGGTATTATCTTCCGCAGATGCTTCCGCCATGAAGTTGATCATGGCACCAATGCCCTGAGGAACTGTCTTTGTGGGAATTACGATTATATCCTTGTCTTCCGTCAGATCTCTGGCCTGGTTTGCAGCCATAATGATATTCTTGTTGTTCGGAAGAATGAAGATATGCTTTGCATTAACCTTATCGATGGCATTTAACATATCTTCCGTTGAAGGGTTCATCGTCTGACCGCCTTCAATGATATAATCAGTACCTACGGACTTGAAAATCTCACTCATGCCTTCGCCGACGGAAACGGCAATAAATCCGTACTCCTTTAATTCAGCGTGAGCTTCTTTTACAGGTGCCGGTGCTTCTTCGGTCTTTTCTTCCGCTTTAGCTTCCTGATGTTTTTCATCAAGCTTCAAATTTTCAATGCTTATTTCTGAAAGCATACCGAATTTAAGGGCTTTCTGAATAACAAGTCCGGGATCGTTTGTATGAACGTAAACCTTTGCGGTTTCGGCAGTTACATTGAATGAAACATTGTCACCGATCGAATCAAGGAAATTGGCATAATCCTTGTCGATCTTAACATTCATTGCCTGCTTTAAAATAACCGTAAATTCAGTCTTGTAACTGTATTTGATTTCATTAAGCGCAATCTTTTCGGAAGGAGTAATATTCTTTTCTCGTTTATCCTTTGTTGCATTAAGAGTAATGTCAACGTCTTTCCCGGAGAAAATGTCATAAGCTCCGTGAAGAACTTCCATTAATCCCTGTCCGCCTGAATCAACAACGCCTGCCTGCTTTAATACAGGTAAAAGATCGGGAGTTTTTAAAAGAACTTCATCTGCATAATCAAGAACCTTCTTTAAATATGTATCAAGGTCTTTTTCTCCTGCAGTTCTTAATTCTTCTGCTTTATCATAAACACCGGAGGCAACTGTCAGGATAGTGCCTTCCTTGGGTTTCATAACAGCTTTATATGCTGTCTGAACCGAGTTTTTAAATGCATTTGTGAGAATATCAATATCAAGCTCATCATATTCGCTGGCAATTTTCGTGAATCCTCTGATAAGCTGCGAAAGGATAACACCGCTGTTTCCTCTGGCGCCTCTTAAAGAACCGGAAGAAATTGCCTTGCATACTGCTCTCATATCGGGATTATCCAAAGCGTTAAGCTCTTTGTATGCCGACATGATCGTCATTGTCATATTTGTACCTGTATCACCGTCGGGAACAGGAAAAACATTAAGTTCATTAATATATTCTTTATTCTTCTCGAGATTGCAGGCTCCTGCCATAAACATCTTGGCAACAAGCTTTGAGTCGATAGTATTTACAGCCACGAATAATCCTCCTTATTCTACAATGCTGACGCCTTCGATAAAGACGTTAACCTTATGAACGTCAATACCTGCGAACTGCTCAACACTGTATTTAACTTCACTCATTACATTATTCGCAACTGCCGTGATAGAAACACCGTAAGCTACTATGATGTGAAGATTTATAGTCAATTTATTATTTTCCAATGAAACGGAAATACCCTTGGACATACTGTCTCTTTTAAGAATGCTGATTACGCTGTCGGCTACATTGATCTGAGCCATTCCCGCAACGCCATAGCACTCCAGGGCAACATTACCGGCATATTCAGCTATAACATTGTTGTCAATTTTAACATTGCCTAAATGGGTATCAAGATTTCCCTTCATATTCAATCCTCCTTCTAAAACACGCTGTAGAATATTATATCCCCTGAAATCAAAAAAATAAACACTATTCATATAAAGTTAATAAAATTAACAATTTTTTAAATTTGTTGTTGCCTTTTATCTTCAATTTATGTATAATACATTCGTTGTGGATTGTGGAGAAGCATTCTCCTTATCCTTTTTGTATGTTAAGGAGGTGTAAAAAATGGCTAAATGCGATATTTGTGATAAAGGCGTACATTTTGGTAACAACGTAAGCCATTCACACAGACGTTCAAATCATATTTGGAATTCCAATATCAGAACAGTTAAGTGTAAGGTAAACGGTACCACAAAGACAATGCATGTTTGCACAAGATGCTTAAAGTCCGGTGCTGTTGAAAGAGCTTAATCGGTTAATTTGAGAATTTAAGGTGTCTGTTTCGACAGGCACCTGTTTTTTTGTTTAAATAACTGCTCTTTGATAAATATCGTCTGCTCTCTTATTATATTTAAATACAAAAGCAAGAATCGTTTTATTCAATAATCAGTTTGATAAAAGAAAAACAGGTACCATTCGATACCTGTTTTATGCTTTAATCTGTAAATCATGTAAAAGTGTCTCATATTCTCTGTTGATATTCTGCAGAGTATATGTGTCTCCCGTAACATTATCGGGGTGAAATACTTTGATAAGATCTTTATATCTTTTCTTAAGACCTTTTTCGGTGGTGATTCCTTTAAAGAAAATACCCTGACGATATTCAAGGGAAGGAACTTTGCGTATCTGTTCGCTTCTTTGCTTGTAATTTCTGAATTCTTCCTTTTCGCGATTCAGTCTCTGCCTGTCATTATCGAGCTGCTTAAAGCCGGATTCAAGTACAGTTTGTTTTTTGTTAAGAAATGTAAGGTCATACTCGAGTTTCTTTCTTGAATTCTCGATGGTCTTGTTGATCTCTTCCACTTCTTTGTCAAACTGTTTTCTGCTCTGCTCAAGCTCTTCACGCAATTCTTCAAGTTCTTTTTTCTCGCTCGCAATTGTTTCACGAAGTTCTTCCAAATCAGTTTTATCGGTTTTTATTCGGACATTCTCACGAAATAATTGAACTTTTAATTCTTCCAGTTCTTCGGGAGAATTCGAGTCTCGAAGTATTGAAATGAAATTATCCATAATTATTTCTCATCATTTTCCTTGGGGAATGCTGTCTCAACAGCATTTGCATCAGTTACACCGTCTTTGTTCTTCTTAACGGCAATTCTGTCGAGGATATCAGGAACAAGATCGATAATCTTGGTAATGGAATCCTGATTCTTGATATTTACAAGTCTGGTATGGCCGTTTGAAATAACAAGAACTGCGGAAGGAGTCATTTTACCTGACATAGCTCCCATACCGCCGTTTTTCTTATCTCCTTTGGCAGCACCTGCGCCTACACCGAAAGAAACATCTACGAGGGGGACAATAATTGTATCGCCGACTTTTGTTGGATCACCAACTACGGTTTTTGTTGACAGAAATCCATCCATACCTTCCATCAAAGAATTAATCAAACCGTCATAATTTTGTTCAGCCACGAACTTTTCCTCCTTTTCTGATTAATTTAACCATTCTCCAAATATGTTTATTGGTAAATATTATGAAAGCCGATCTCAGAAAAACAAATACCTGAAATCTTCCGCTGACATAACCCTCAAGTTCAAATCTGTTTTCACCCCATACCGGAGTAAAATCGATTTCTCTGTTAAATAATCCGCGAGCCATGCATATATAGCTGTGGACTTTGCCTGTAAGATACGGATCTTCGTCACCGTAAGCAATCTTCATTCGCCATTTTCTCGGGAAAACATGTTTAACGACTCTGATACCAAGATTTTTAAGAAGAATGAGACTCTCTTTAAAAGAAGGATAATTGATCAGTTTCCAGATATATTTTATCTTCTTTTTGGTTCTTTCCCACTTCTCCAGTTTTTCTTTTACAGACTCTTTAAAATTATACCACTTTTTCTTAATGTTTAAAACAAATTCTTTTAAAGAAGAAAGGAAAGAAAGATTTTTCTCGACGGAATTCATATTATCAAGTTCATCTTCTCCGTCCAGATACTCATGAAATTCTTCGTCAGTCATCTCATAATCTTCCGTTTCTTCCAAAGGAAGCGTATTTTCATCGATTTCTTCTCCCGCGCTTTCTTCATCATTTCCTTTGCTTTTGGATAATTTATCCATAAGATTCATAAGGAACTTGTAGATTTCCGGAATTTCTTTATCCAGGAATTTGATTCCGAAGATTCTGACCGAAAGCCAGCCCATCTTATCCCTGTAATAAACCTTTAACCTGAAGAAATGCAGGAAATACGAAAGAAGGAAGTAAAAATACAGCTCATCTTTGTTTGTTCCGCCTATTTTGTATCTGAAAGGTACAAAAAGAATAATTACCAGCAGTAAAAGTAAAAGAAGTATTATGCTGCCGATAACGATTCCGATTATCGCAAGCGCTTTAAGCATACATCTTACCTCCGGAAATTTTCAGCATTTTCGGAAGTACGATCCCTTCCTCAATCGGAGGAAGCGAAGCCAGATAAGCGATATAATCAAGATTTCCGACTTTTATAAGGCAGTTCTCGATCATATGACAGGTTAACTCTTCGGCTGAAGAATAATCTTTGGCCAGTCCGACTATCAGAGGCGGATTTTCCTTAAAATGTCTTTGCAGAAGATACATCCACTCTGTAAATTCCAGTTTGGACGTATACTCGTTAAGAACAATTACAAAGAAAGAATCCAAAATGATCTTTTTTCTTTTTTCGATATTTTCTTTTATTTTGTCGAAATTATCAAACACATAATCATCGACATAAATATAATCCGAAAAAATCATTAATAAACCCCTTTGTAAATAAATGATTGCAAAAAGAAACGAATAGCAAGCTATTCGTTTCACAAAACTACATTTTTTCGATAATTTTTAAAATGTTTTCCTTTTCAAAAGGTTTGGTAACAAATTCGCTGGCGCCGTTTTTGATGGCTTCAACCATTTTATTCTGCTGTCCGGCTGCGGTAACCATAATTACTTTGGCTTTATTATCAAACTCTCTTATCTTCACAAGAGCTTCCAAGCCATCCATAACCGGCATTGTAATATCAAGTGTTGTAACATCCGGTTTTAATTCTATATATTTATTGACTCCTTCTTCTCCGTTTTCAGCCTCGGCAATAACTTCATGACCGGCCTCTTCGAGCAATCCTCTTAAAATTTTTCTTGAAGTTCTGGAATCATCTACTATCAGTATCCTTGACATCGCCTAAATCCTCCCTTATTTGTTAATGAAATCGCCAAAGGTTGATACCAAATTAATTTTGCTGCCTTTAACAAATACAGGCAGAACAAGCATTTTGCCGGTGAATTTAACAGCTTTGTCGCTGTATTCGGGCGGCAGCATGTCTGTTGAAAATGACTGGTTAACTTTTGTTGCGAACATACCGTTTACACAGTTAATGAATTCGCAAACCGAATCAAGCGAATCAGCATCTACATTGTCAAAATCCTCGCCTGCAAAAGCGCTTGCAAGAGGAAGAATGTTCTTTCCTTCTCCGGAAATCGCAAGGGTTGCTTTGTTATCTCCGTCAAGACTCTGAAGTGCGAAATAATCAAGTTCAAGATAATCGCTTATAATTCCCTTTTCAACATAGATTTCTGAATCGATAAGACGAATAAGAGTACGGATCGCCATAAGAATATGTTCGCTCTGATATTCCGTAATATTCTGCGGAAGGAAAAGAGGAACGATACGATCCGATTCTCCGCTCTTTAAAGCTTCGACATCAGTAAGAGTAAATCCGTTTGCTTTCTGATAATCGTTAAGAGCCAGGGTAACTTCTTCTACCGAAAGAAAATCGTTGTCAACAACAGCCTGTACGAAAGATAAATACTGATTGCCCTGTAATCCCAAAAGTCTGGTAACCTGCTCATCTGTAAGATAACCTTTTTCGACAGCTATGTCACCGAAACGTTTGTCCATTATGGCCTGTAATCTGTTAATTTCATCAGACTGCTCAACAGTCATTAACCTTTCACTGACAGCAATAAGACCGAGTTTAACACGTACTTTACGCATTGTCTCATATACCGTTTCGAGTTGAGCTTCGGTAAGTTTGCCTTCCTTGACCAAATAAGAACCCAATAAATGACTTATCATATTAACCTCCCAAAGTAAACTATGTAAAAATTATACTATAAAAGGCTTGAAAATAAAAGAATAATCTGTAAAACGTCACAAATCTATCATAATTTTGTCATCTTTTATAAAATTTGAATGTTTCAACATCCTGTTATTTACAAAATGCCGTTTTTTATATGATAAGCAGTATATTCAAAAGGCGCCTCCGGAGAGACTTCTTCAAATACTTTTTCAAAGAAATCCGTAATCGTTTCAATTTCTTCTGCTCTCTCATCGGTAAAAAGAAACGCAAAAGAACTGATTCCGTTTTTCTTCAGTCTCGAATAATACTTGTGTAAAGAAACAGGTTTGGAATTATAGATTATATTCATGCATAAATTGTCGCCGCAAAGAGTTTTAACCTTAAAATCCACATTCAGTCTGTCTTTAAGATCTACAAATCCGGGACCGGCTTTCGGATTGCCTTTTAAACACTTATCCGATGTTTTAAGTACGCAATTGGCCGTATACATAAGCGGAGCTCTTCCGTACATCAAAACGGCCGCACCTTTTCCGCTGACATTTTTAATCTCATTAATGCTTAATTCGGATGAAGCAAAATATCCGTCAAACAAAGAAGCATTAAAATCCGCCGAAACCGAATTGCAGTTATATACGCTTAAATTGCCTCTTATTTCTTTGCTGTAATTCTTCTCTTTAAGATACCGATAAGCATCGTACTGATTTACGAAACATCCGGAAATCTTATCATGTTTATCGGAAAAATCCAGAAGGAAATCAAATTCGCATGTATTTAAGCTTCTTAAAACATATGGCAAAACAAGATAGATTTTCTTTTTTGTTTTCTCGAGAAACTTTTCTGTTCTCTGATCTTTTATAAGGCTTAACGGAATCGCAAGGTTATCAAAGAAATTCTTTTTATCCAAAATTTCAAGCTGAGAATAATCAGATACAAATGCTGTTTTTTCGTTTAAAGGCGAAACGTAAGCGTTATGATCAAGCTGCAAAGATTCGGGTTTTGTAACTTCTCTTTTACAGTTTTTCTCATATATGCTTTCTTCAAGTTTCGCCATACATTCTCTTCTTAAGTTATTTACCAGAGAAGACGGAACAAATCCGTTATCAAGTTTTATTGTACATTCACGAAGAACAAAATCCGTATTTCCCAGTTTCTTTAATTGTTTAAGAATTTCTTCTTGTGAAGTGGCTTTTTTTGAAGCTGTTTCGATTAATGAATCCGAATAAACGGTGATTTCTTTTTTATCGGCAATTAAACAGTCATTTGTTGCAGTTAATATTGCCTTCTTTCCTTCACAGGCTTCAAATACAAAATCAATTTCCTTTTTTACGGGATTTTCAACATACTTTTCATTAATCTCTTTTTCCAGGCCTTCATCAACTTTAAGATAAGCACCCTTTTCAAAAGTGATCATCTTTTTTGAGGATGTTCTCTCGTAATAACCGTGTCCTGTCGACGCTCTTGAATAAAGAGTTTTTAAAAGTTCTTTGTCTTTTTTGCTTACGACAATTTCCTTCTCGGGATTTTCAAGATGCATGTCTATGTACTTTCTGTATACGGACGTAACACCGGCAGCATACGAAGCGCTTTTAAGTCGTCCTTCAATCTTGAATGAGAAAATACCCGCATCGATAAGTTTATCAATAATATCAACTGTATTCATATCGGCAAGGCTTAGATAATATGCTTCTTTTCCGTCAATCTTATAAGGCTGTCTGCAGGGTCCCTTGCATCTTCCTCTGTTGCCGGAATTACCGCCAAGAAATGATGAAAAAAGACACATTCCCGAATACGAATAACACATCGCACCATGAATGAAACATTCCGTTTCGATTCCTTTATCCGTAATCTCTTTTATTTCATTTAATGTGAGTTCCCTGGCAAGAACGATTCTGTCAGCGCCGATATTTTTATAGAATTCTGCACCGTAAACACTTGTAACGGCAGCCTGCGTGGAAACATGAATATCAAGATCCTTAAAATTCTCTTTTATGTAAAGAAAAACACCGATATCCTGAACTATAACGGCATCGAGACCGTTAATGTAAAAAGGATAAAGATAATCATAGAGTTTTTCGAGTTCGGAATTTAATGTAAGAGTATTTACGGTCAGATAAACTTTTCTGTTCAAAAGATGAGCATATCTTATCGCATGAATAAGTTCTTCGGTTGTAAAATTGACCGCACTTGCCCTGGCACCATACATATTTCCTGCAAGATAAACGGCATCCGCTCCCGCACTTATGGCACCGACAAAAGATTTATATTCACCCGCAGGGGCAAGTAATTCAACCATAAAATTCACCTTTATATACTCAATCGAAAATATATTTGATCATATTAATTCTTTATACATCTGAAATAAAGAATCTGATTATTCGAATATCAGCTGATTTTTAAACTGTTTACAGTAAATATAAACATAATTTATGCATATGATAATATAAACAACTGACAATAAAAGTATCTCATATACAAAAAATAAAAACCATATGAAATATCATACAGTTTTTATAAAAATCAGGAATTTAAATTTTATTTCTTTAATTCGCCTTCAAGTCTGGCAATCGTCATATCTCTCTCGTTAACTGCACTTTTTGCATTATCAAGCTTTATCTGAGTTGAAATAAGTTCATGTTTAATATTGCATAAATCATCATCTTTGGAACGAACTTCTTCTTCAAGGAGCTCGATTCTGTTTTTGGCTTTGAAATAATCATCAGCCATATTTAACAAAAGCAAAAGATTCTGATACTGGGCGTTGAGTCTTTTGTAAGCATCTTCACCTTCAAAATCAGAAATTTTGGCGTTAATGTAAGATGCAACTCTCTGTAAATATTCTTCCGATTCATATCCGGAAATATAATAAACTTTGCCGCCGATTATTACTTCGATTTCGCTTTTGCCTGTCATCATTTAATACCCCAAATAATAGATTTAATACGATTTTTAGTATACAAAACAATTTATCGCTTTTCAAGTCCCAAATGTGCGTAAGACAAGTCGGTTACAACTCTTCCTTTAGGTGTCCTCTGAACGAATCCGAGCTGCAAAAGATAAGGTTCGTAAACATCTTCTATGGTTTCGGTTTCTTCGGACAAAGAAGCGGCCAGAGTTTCAAGTCCGACAGGTCCTCCTTTGAATCTTTCGATGATCATTTCAAGGTATCTTCTGTCAGTAGAATCAAGTCCGTATTTATCGATATCAAGCATATCGAGCGATTCATCCGTAATCTTTTTATTAATAATACCGTCATTGGCTACCAGAGCATAATCCCTGACTCTTTTAAGAAGCCTGTTTGCAATTCTGGGCGTTCCTCTGGATCTTCTCGCAAGTTCAAGTGCAGAATCCATGTCAAGTGACGTATCAAGTCTTGAAGCGGATTTCATAACGATTGAAGACAGCTCTTCAACCGAATAGTATTCAAGTTTATGTATTTCGCCGAATCTGTCCCGCAAAGGAGCCGTAAGCATGCCAACACGCGTTGTTGCGCCGATAAGCGTAAACTTGGGAAGTTTCATTCTGACACTTTTCGCTGCCGGACCTTTACCGATCATGATATCGATGCAGAAATCTTCCATTGCCGAATAAAGCACTTCTTCAACAACGCGGTTAAGTCTGTGTATCTCATCGATAAAAAGAATATCTCCGGGTTTTAATCCGTTTAATACGGCTGCAATGTCTCCGGGTTTTTCAATCGCAGGACCTGAAGAAACTTTAATATTTACGCCCATTTCATTGGCAAGTATCTGTGCAAGCGTTGTTTTGCCGAGTCCCGGAGGTCCGTAAAGAAGAATATGATCAAGCGGTTCCTGACGCATCTTTGCTGCTTTGATCGATATTGCAAGCGACGTTTTTATCTTTTCCTGACCAAGATAATCCGCAAGTCTGGCAGGACGAAGTCCTTTTTCGATTATTACATCTTCTTTTGTTAGTTTTGTTTCTATTGTTCTGCTCATAAATTATCTTTCAATTAACTTTTCTATTTATCAAAATACACAAGTGCTTTGGAAAGCAGATCGGAAACATCGGTGTAATCTTTCACTTTCTTTACCGCAGCCAAAGCCTCTTTTTTCTTGAAGCCCAGAGAAATAAGAGCATCTACGCATTCGTTGACAATTTCATCGCTTTCTTCACTGTTAACATATTCAATCTCTTCAACATTGAACGAAGATACTTTATCTTTGAGTTCAATGATTATTTTCTCTGCGGATTTCGATCCTACTCCGGGTGCTTTTGAAATGGCCTTTGCATCCTTGTTAAGGATATAAGTCACAAGTTCGCTGATGGTAAAAACTGATAAAATACTCATTCCGAGTTTCGGTCCGACCGAATTGACTCCGATAAGAAGTTTGAAGAAATCAAGTTCTTCAAGTGACAGAAATCCGTATATGGATATATCGTCTTCTCTTACAACAGTAAGCGTATAAAGTTTTATCTCTTCAGTTTCCGCAAATATTTCATTGTAAGTTTTATCCGAAATATTTAC
>JAIKXN010000246.1 GCA_024684055.1 Lachnospiraceae bacterium
GAAAACAAAAATGAAAATCTCGAATGGGAAGAAGTTTCCTGCGAACATCTTGTAAACGATCAGTATGTCGATTTCAGAAGGCAGGAATTCAGACTTCCGAACGGTGAGATTTTCGGACCTTACTATACCTACAGCAGAAAGAATTATATTGTGGTTGTGGCACTGGACGAGGAAGGCAGATATATCTGCGTGAGACAGTTCAGACAGGGAATCATGAAGGTCACAACCGAGTTCTGCGCAGGCGGGATCGAAAGAAGCGATAAAGACAGTGAAAGCAGCGAATATCCGGAAAACAATAAAGAAAACGAAGGCGATTGGGAGAATGCTCTTTCGGCAGCAAAGAGAGAGCTTCGCGAAGAAACCGGCTACGAATCGGATGACTGGAAACATCTTATTACCATGCCTTCGAATGCGACCGTTGCAGACAATTATGCGCATATTTATCTTGCAAGGAACTGCCGAAAGGTAACAGGTCAGGATCTCGATGATACCGAGTTTCTTAATGTCATTATATTAACCGAGGAAGAACTGGAAGAAAGGCTTTATTCCGGCAATTTCGAGCAGGCGGTACACGTCATGGCATGGCTTCTTTCAAAGAAAGAAAAATAAGCGGATTCAAAAATCTTTGTTTCATTGACAAAAAGGGCTAAATTTTATATACTCGAATTCGTCACGATATATTTTGTTGTGGTGTTTGATGCAGATAAGCGGCTTAAAGTTTGGGTCTTGCGCGGCGGAAATCCACGAACCGTGTCAGGTCGGGAACGAAGCAGCACTAAGAGGAATCTTCCGGGTGCCGCAAGGGTGCCTGAGCCCGGTCGCTTGTCTGTTTCAAGCGCCACAAGGGATATGTCGTTTTTTCTTTTTCGGATTGCAAATCGAAAAGTCAGATACGATAATATTGGTGAGGATGACCGGATGATTTCGGTACCGTTTTCACGGAGGTAAGCATTTGAAAGAAAATTATAACAATGAAGTAATGTATTATACATTTCCGGACTTTGAGCAGTTCGACTTTATTACCCACGCATTTTCATCAAGAGAAGGCGGGGTCAGCGAAGGATATTATCAGTCCATGAATCTCGGAGTCAAAACAGCGGATTCAAAGGAAAACATTCGAAAGAATTACGAGCTTTTCACCGAGGCAATAGGTATTAAGCTTGAAAATGTCGTAATCGCAAATTTAAATCACGGAAACAACGTACGTGTCGTAACAAAAAAAGACGCGGGCTGCGGCATTTTAAAACCGTTTGGTTTTGTCGATGTGGATGCGCTCGTAACCAATGAACCAAATCTGGCGATTACCGTAACATGCGCCGACTGCGTTCCCGTATTCTTTGTGGATCCGGTCAAAAAGGCAATCGGAATCGCACATTCGGGATGGAAAGGAACGGCTCTTGAAATATCAGCAAAGGTCGTTGAAAAAATGCAGGAAGAATACGGTTCGAATCCCGAGGATATTTACGCAGGAGTAGGACCCTGCATCGGAATGTGCTGCTATGAAGTCAGCCGCGATGTTTACGAGGAATATCTTGAATTCGACTATCTTGACAATGCATGGTATTTCGAGAAAGACAACGATAAATTCGACCTCGATCTAAGCAGGATCATTTTCGGAACGCTTGCATATTCCGGAATCCTTCCCGAACACATCAGCATTTCGGGACTCTGCACCAGCTGCAATAATCATGTTTTGTTTTCACACCGCGCCCAGAAAGGAAAGAGAGGCACGATGGCGGGAATGATAATGCTGAAAGAGTAAATCAAACAAAAAGGGGCTGCCGTATCGGCAGCCCTTTTTGCGGATAAAGTAACATAATTAAGAAACAATAAAAGAATCAATGAATAAATCTAAAGGATTTCAGTCCCATGTTTCCAAACCCGGTATACTTAAGGTAAATCGCGGTGACACCGTCGGGGATTTGACAGGCAGCGCGATAGGTTTCCCAGACCGTGGAGAAGTCTACGGTTAACCTTCCGAGTACGGGACCGTCGGGAGAAGTTCTGACTTCAAAGTCGCCCTTTCCGTATCCGAAAACTTTCAATTCTATTTCTTTTACGTTCTTAATATCAAAATATTTGAAGCCGAGAGTGGTGTTTTCAACGATGTTGTAAATGTAACCGTCGCATTCTTCACCATCCTGTCCGTCCTGAGTAACTCTCGGAACATGATGACCGCCGACATAAGGAATCCGTTCATTGTCGGTATACATATTGCATACAATATATGAAGGATATTCTTCGGTATCCGAAAGAGGACCTCCGTTAAGTCCGCAGGATGTTATTTCCACCTGGGGAATGCTTCCGTCGGGAAGGAATTTAACTTCTTCAGCGCAGCCCTGACGCGCATACCAGTCGTTGTTCGTCTGACGATGATAGAAAATATAACGTTTTCCGTTTATTTCACAAAGTCCGCCGTGATTGTTTGCTCCGTATGCGGCCGGCTCTTCTGCTTTTTTATATGTTGAGATACCGATATCGCAATTAGAAACAATTACGCCGCCGTATTTAAAATCCCTGTCGGGATGATCGCTGGTGGCATAACAGAGTTCGTGCATAACTTCCGAAGAGTATACAAAATAATATTTATCGTCGAATTTTCTGATCGATGATGCTTCGAAAAATCCGTGCTTTTCAAAATCCGTACCCAGCGCTGCTACCGGTGAAGGAACAACGAATTTGGGCGATTCTTTTATGGTGAGCATGTCGCTTTTTAATACCGTGCACATTGAACCGTGTACGGAAGAGTCGCCGAATGCACATACACCGCCGGTATAAAGATATGTGACATCGCCTTCCGTGATCACGGCAGGGTCAAACTGATGCTCTTCGCCTTTATCACCGAGTCGAGTTCCGTCTTCGTAATGTACATATCCGTAAAACTCATATTTTCCTGCCGGAGTATCACAAACGGCAACAGAAATATTTGATACTTTATCGAGCGCGTAATAAAGATAATATCTTCCGTCAGGTCCGACTGTAACATCGGGTGCATAGAGACACATATTGTTTTTTTCATTTAATGGATCGTCGAGACGCGTGTAAATTACGCCTTCGTATCTCCAGTCCTTTAAATCGTTCACGGGTGCCGAATAGCAGACATAATCGTTTAGACAGAAAAAATGTCCTCCGAATCTGTCATGCGAGCCGTATACGTATACTCTGTCGCCGAACACATGAGGTTCGCCGTCGGGAGTATATTCATATGACGGAAGATAAGGGTTAAATGCCTGTTTCATGTATTTTCCTTTCAAAAAATGTTTGTAAAAAATAAACTTTGCGGCCCGGAAAGATCATTTAAATGTTGAGTGCTTAAAAAACGATCCTGACTCGGCAAATTAATATTATTCCGGGAAATTTATAAAAAAACTACTTCTCGCCCGGCCAGAGTTTGACCATTATGGGCGAACTGAGGATAACCATAAGCCCGATAAGACCTATAAAAAGTCCAAGCGGCCTTGCGTCGTTGATTATTTCTTCCGGATGGGCGGGATTATATAAAATCTTAACTTCCTTGCCGATGGAAGAGGTGTTGCTGTGAGTGCGGATAACTCCGGTATATTCCACATTATGCACTGTATACACGACCGTCGAGTCGAACTGTTTGTGATCGACCTCCGTACGGACACCTTCTATGGAGGTAACGGTTGCGGTGGTTTCGTGATAACCCTTAGTCTGGAAAAAAGCCAGATAAGAACCAACCGATATGAAAAGGAAACCGCATATGCAGAAAATCAGAGCAGATAAGATTTTACCGGCCATAAAAAATCTCCAAAATAACAAGAGTAAAAATTTAAATGCAGTACTTAAAAGAAATTAAAACTGTATCGTCAGATCAGTTTTTCCGTGCTTTTTCGTTAAGCCATTCCTTTATGAATTCATTGAATTCCGATTCGCGTACAACGGGAACGGGACCGTTTGAGGTGAATTCCATGCCTTCCTTGTTTTCCTTTGTATAAGGCTTCCATTCGGGCATCGGTGTTCCGTCTGCGTCGTTTCCGTTGGGATCGCCGGTTTTAACGAAGTTGGTAAGATAGTTGCAGATCTGTCTTGCCAGGTCGAAATGTCTTCCCACGAAAGGTCTCCAGCAGAGTCCGAGTGTCTCGAAGAAGAACCAGAGGTCTACAGAGTGGAAAGTACCGGGGTTGTCCCAGCCGGGAATATCGGGATTGAAAAGGTAATAGTAGCAGTTTTTGTCGTTGTGTTCAAAAACGCCCTTGACGGCACATTCGATACCGTCTGCCTGTGCGTACTGATTGCCGTTTTTAACATGTGCTTCTTTGAAAGCGAGGAACTGATCAGCCTTGTCGCCGAAGATCTCTCTTGCTTTTGCTTCGAAATCGGCATCGTTTTCAGCCATGATGAAGCTTTTGAATTCGTCGTTTGTGTTACCCGACATAATGGGCACGTGCGCATGTTTTCCCTGTAAGAAAAGGGAAGTCTGATTGTCGGTTAAGAACTGTCCGTCTACGGAAGGGCAGAAGAAGAAACCGTTTTTGTTTCTGAATTCGCTTGCCTTGTCACGAACAAATTTTGCATCGAGTTTTCTTGCTTCTTCGATGGTTTCGACGCCGAGTGATCTGATGAATTCGGCACCCATGTCCTTAACGGCATCGAAAGAACGGGGAATTATCACAAAGTCGTCAAAATAAGGGAAACCGATGATTCCGCTTAAGATTACGGCTTTCTGGAATAGTCCCTGGGAGGAACCGGTAAGGTGCGAGAATACGCTTCCGCCGCCCGCCGACTGCCCCATGAGCGTTATATTGTCGGGGTCACCGCCGAATGCGGCGATGTTTCTTTTAACCCATTTGATTCCTGCCTGCTGATCGAGAAGACCGAAGTTTGTGGGCGCTTCGGGGCTTTCCTTGCAAAGTTCGTCATGCGCGAGGAAACCGAAGGCACCGAGTCTGTAGTTGACCGAAACCACGATGACGCCTCTCTTGGCAATGTTTTCGCCATTGAATTCCATTTCGGGAGGATATCCCCACTGGAAACCGCCGCCGAAGAACCAGATAAGTACGGGAAGTTTCTCATCCGCACTCTTGGCGTTTGTCCATACGTTGAGATATAAGCAGTCTTCATCCATCTCTATTTCGGGATCGACATGCCAGTCGCGAACATATATATCATCCGAAAGTCCGGGAACGTCCTGCATGGAAATGGGTCCGAATTTGTAAGCCTCTCTGACTCCTTCCCAGTCAGCTGCGGGCTGAGGAGCTCTCCATCTCAAATCTCCTACAGGTGGAGCAGCAAAAGGAATACCCTTGAACACCGTTATTCTTGTATTATTGCCCGGTAAACCTCGGACTTCGCCGTTTTCGGTCTTGACTTGTCGTAACATATTTAAACCTCCGTTATACATAATGAGTAATCCATAAAAACTCATATTAAATTATACTTATGCCCGGGAAAAATCATAACAGACAAACTAAAGGAAAAAGGGGCACAAAATTAAGAATAATGTCAGAGAAAAAAAGACTGTTCGATTTCCGGAAATATAAATAAAAAACACAAAAATAAAGTATGCTTTGGGGAAAAAACGAAAATAAAATTGAATAATATGATATAAACTTCCGATAAATAATGATATAATGTAAATGTGTAAATTTCTAATCAGGGAAAAAAGGGGTTAAGGGTATATGCGTAAAAGAATCGGAGTCATAATGGCTCAGCCGGAAGAAACTACGCAAAATCTGTTCATTACGTCATTTATGCAGGAAGCGTATGCCAAAAATTATGACATATGTATTTTCAGCATGTATCAGAAATACCAGGAAACCCGTTTAAGAAATATCGGAGATTCCAATATTTTTTCTCTTATCCGTTACGACTGCTTCGACGGCTTTATCGTTCTGCTCGACACTTTGCAGATAGCCGGTCTCGAACAGAAGATCATTGGCAGTCTCAAGGAAAATTTCAAAGGTCCCGTAATCGTCGTGGACAAAGAATCCGCCGAATACAGTTATATTCTCATGGACCACTATACGCCCATGCTTGAGCTTATCAATCATCTGATAGAATTCCACGAATACAAAGACATAGCTTTTCTCGGCGGAAAAGAAGGCCATCCCCATTCACTTCAGAGGTACAATGCATATCTTGACGCGATGAAGAGTCATTCACTCCCGGTAAAGGAAAGCCGTATTTATCACGGAAATTACTGGTACAATTCGGGACGTGAATTCGCGGAAATTCTGTTAAGAAGCGAAGACGGACTGCCCGAAGCGGTAGCCTGCGGCAACGATTACATGGCCATCGGTCTTGCGGCAAGATTTGCCGAGGAAGGAATAAGGATCCCCGAAGATGTTGCGGTTATCGGTTATGATGCCACCGAAGAAGGAAGAACGGCACCCGTTCCCTTAACATCGGCGAAAGTTCCGGCTGCCGAATGCGGAAAGAAATGTTTTTACAAACTGCATCATGAAATAACCGGCGAAAAAATGCCCGTACTTCCTTTAAAATCCGAGATCATCCTTGGCGGAAGCTGCGGATGCAACGAATACAAACTCGCTTATCATAAAATAAACCGTGACGAATGGCAGAACGATCATTCAACCGTAAGTTATTATTCTGATTTCAATCATCTTACGGAAGACATGCTCTGTCAGGTCGATTACAAAAAATTCTTCAATGTCCTGGCTGAATATGCACATCAGATCAGACCGTTTAAGCATTTCAGATTATGCTTAAACGATGATTTTTTGAACCCGACTTCTTTTATCGGAGAAAATGCCAGAAGAAGAGGCTATTCGGATAAAATGAATCTGGTCGTAAAATGCGACTGCGAAGGCGGAAGAAAGCTTGTCAACTCGATTGAATTTGACCGTTCTTTCGATACCTCGCTCATGCTTCCGGAACTGTTTGAGGAAAGGGAATATCCCACAACATTCATCTTTACGCCTCTTTTCTTTGAGGATATATGTTTCGGCTATGTCGTACTTAACCAGGAAAGAAGTCTTTACATTTACAACGAAACATACCGTGTATGGATAAGAAACATAAACCTCGGAATAGAAGCTTTTTATCGTCAGAAAGCCCTGTATTCGCTGATCAAACAGATTAAATCGGCGCAGGTGCGTGACAGCCAGACAGGTCTTTACAATTATCAGGGATTCTATGAAAAGATCATGGATTTGGCTGAAGATAATCTTTCCACGTCGAAGACGCTGGGCATAATTGCCTGTGATGTGGGTGACCTGAAAGGCATAAACGAGAAATACGGACGTGTCGGCGGAGACATGGCAATCCGTGCGCTGGCCATTCAGGTACTTCGTGCGGCAGGCGATACAATGGAAGTGTGCGGACGTTTAAGCAATGATGAGTTCCTTATAGGATTCGTTTCCGATGACGCAGATTCACGATATAACGAAATAAGCGAAAAGCATTTTAACAAAGGCATTTCTTTTAAAGACGCGGCGGGCAGCAAGCAGCAGGCTAAAGTTCATCACGAGATGGTAAAAGCAGGTCTCGGCGAATTACCTGATATCGACTTCCTTATTAACCGTGCGGTAAATGCCAAGAATCACAAGAAGATGGTGACCTCGAAAAATATCGAAATATCCGATGAACTGCTTGAAAAGTGTCCGATCGTAAACGAAATTCTGGACAAAGCACTTTTAAAATACGCATTTCAGCCTATAGTCCGCGCAACCGACGGCGAGATTTACGGATACGAAGCATTGATGAGATGCAAAGGCGATTATAAACTTATGCCCTGCGAGATCATCAAATGTGCGGAGAATCTTAACCGTCTTTATGACGTGGAAAAGCTTACTTTCAATCTTGTTCTTGATGAGTATGACAGAAAGGCAGAATATTTCGGGGACGCAAAAGTATTTATTAACAGTCTTCCCGCATACCAGCTGCACGGCGAGGACAAGGTCGCGATGGCTAATCGTTTTGATAAAATGCGCGGAAAAATCGTTGTTGAATACACAGAGGGCTCGGAATTCAGCGACGAAGATCTCATGAAGAAAAGAGAGGATTACGCTGTACTTAATGTTGAGATCGCGCTGGATGACTACGGAAGCGGCTATTCGAATGTAAACAATCTCATTCGTTACACACCCCGTTACGTTAAGATTGACCGAATGCTCATTGACGGAATCAACGCAAACGAGCAGAAACGTCATTTCGTCAAGAGCATTATAGGATATGCGAAAAAATACGACATTCTCGTACTTGCGGAAGGCGTGGAAACAAAAGAAGAAATGATGACTGTAATCTCGATCGGCGTGGATCTGATCCAGGGCTTTTATACCGCAAAACCTTCCGAGGTGCCTGTCAGACAGATTGACGAGGAAATAAAAGAACAGATAAGAAGGAGCAGTTTCCGAAGGGAAAATTCGACGATTTAACATAAATACAAGTTTTTTTATACATAATTTATTTAAATAATGTTATTATAAAAAAGTATTTCCGCTTCGCATTCCACGGAGTGAGAATTACTTTTTTATGTTTAGGAAAAGGAAGACATCATGAAGAAAGAATATGTTATGGGCAATCAGGCGATAGCACTCGGTGCGATTGCCGCAGGTGTCAATGTGGCGTGCGGATATCCCGGAACGCCCTCGTCGGAGATCGTTGATACGATTGCCAAAAGAAATGTGAATAAAGCCATTCACGTCGAATGGTCCATTAACGAAAAAGCAGCCATGGAAGTGGCAGCAGGTGCAAGTTATGCCGGAGCAAGATGCCTTGTAACCATGAAAATGATGGGTCTTAACGTTGCATCCGATGCACTCATGTCGCTTGCATATGTCGGAGTTGAGGGCGGTCTTGTAGTTGTTTCCGCGGACGATCCCGGCCCCATTTCCTCGCAGACGGAACAGGATACAAGACTTTTTGCAAAGTACTGCAGAATTCCCGTATTCGATCCGAGCAGCGTTGAGGAAGCGTACGAAATGATTCAGGATGCTTTTGAGTATTCCGAAAAATATAAAACTCCGGTTCTTTTCAGACCGACCACGAGAATCGACCATGCCTACGGCTCGATCACTTATGATGAAAATGCGTGTCCGAAAGAAATTCCCGGATTTGTAAAGAATTCAAAGAGGTTCGTGATCTTCCCCAGACTTTCGAGAATGAATCACGAGATGATAGAAAAAAGAAATCCCGAGATCGGGGATGATTTCTCGGATTACAGATTCAATGTTTATCAGGGAAAAGAAGGCAACAAAAAGGCTGTTCTTGCAGGCGGCGCCGGATATGCTTACGTAAAAGAATATCTTCAGGACCGTACGGATGTTTCTTTGATCAAGGTCGGAACACCCCATCCTTTCCCCGAAAGATTTCTGCTTAATGCATTAAAGGATGTTGAGGAAGTTCTGGTTGTGGAAGAACTTTTCCCTTATCTTGAAGAAGAACTGCTCATGCTTGCGGGCAAGAAGCAGCTTAAGATAAAAGTGCTCGGCAAACATACGGGCAATTCCCCTCTTGCGGGTGAAAATACCGCAGAGCAGGTTGCAGCCGATGTGGCAGCATTCCTTGGCGAGGCTTCAAATGAAACCGAAGGAATCGAATCATCAGATGCTTCGGGACGTCCGAATCCTCCGATGAGACCGCCTGTCCTCTGCGCAGGATGCCCTCACAGAGCAAGTTTTTATGCCGTAAAACAGGCGATGAAAGGAAGAAAAGCCAATTTCTCGGGAGACATCGGATGTTATACTCTCGGAAATGCTATGCCGCTTGACATGGTAGACACCTGTCTTTGCATGGGCGCCGGAATCACGATGGCGCAGGGCCTTCACTGGACCGACAAAGAAACGGTTAATTTCGCGTTCGTCGGAGATTCCACTTTCTTTGCATCGGGTATGACCGGAATCGCCAATGCCGTTTACAACGAGGCGGACATGATCCTCTGCGTACTCGACAACTCGACGACCGCAATGACGGGACATCAGCCCCACCCCGGAACGGGAATGAACATGATGGGCGATGTTGTAAATAAAATCAGCATTGAAAAGATTTTAAAGGGCATGGGAATCGAGAAGGTTCTGAACGTAAATCCTTTAAATCTCGAAGAAGCCAAGTCTGCGATCAGCGAATGTGCAGATGCTCCGGGAGTAAAAGCGATAATCTTCAAATCGCCCTGCGTTGCGCTTTTCAAACCCACGGAAAAATGCGTGATCACCGACAGCTGCATAGGCTGCAAAAAATGTATTCGCGAAATCGGATGCCCTGCAATATCGGCTGACGGAAAAACAGTGAAAATAGATGCTTCAATGTGCACGGGATGCAGTCTCTGCGCACAAATCTGCCCGACGGGCGCTATTAAGAAGGAGGTGCGATAATGTCATATAATATTCTTCTTTGCGGTGTCGGCGGACAGGGTACGGTACTCGCATCCAAACTTCTTGCGGCAGCAGCCGAAAAAATGGGCGAAACGGTTCATTCCGCAGAAACCATCGGAATGGCTCAGCGAGGCGGTCCGGTAACCAGTCATGTACGTATCGGAAAAGACGCTTACTCGCCTTTGATCCCGAAGAAAAGCGCGGATCTTATCATCGCATTCGAGCCTTCGGAAGCAGTCAGAAACCTCGATTATCTCAAAGACGGCGGCGCTGTCATAACCAATGAAGTATGCCTCAAGCCGGTAACCGAATCCCTTAATCCTACCGGATATGACGGAAAAGAAATGGTTGAATATCTTAAGAAAACCGTCGCAAACCTCGTTGTCTTAAATGCCGACAAACTCTGCGAAGACCTGGGTTCTTCAAAGTTCTTTAACGTGGCGGTCCTCGGCGTTGCAAAGGGAGCGGATTTTCTTCCGTTTACCGAAGAGGCACTTATCGAAACGATCGAAACGAGCGTTAAGGCAGGTTTCGTGGAAGTAAATAAAAAAGCCTTTCTTCACGGCGTTGAAGAAGGCAGAAAATAAAATAATAAAGGAGCAAGAAATGACACCTTCAAAAGAACAGCTGGAACTTATCGACAAACAGGTTAAAAGACTTGTTGCAGGCGACAGCTACTATGGCAAAAAGTATCGTGAGATCGGTCTTACCGAGATCAAATCCCTTGAAGATTTCTACAAGATCCCTTTTACGGACAAGCAGGATTTAAGAAACGCATATCCTCTCGGAATACAGGCTGTTCCCGATGAGGAAGTAGTCCGCATTCATTCATCTTCAGGTACCACGGGCAAGCCGGTCATCATCCCTTATACAAAGAAAGACGTTGAAGACTGGGCAATCATGTTTGAGCGCTGCTATCGTCTTGCTGGCATTACGGAAAAAGACCGTATCCACATTACACCCGCATACGGACTCTGGACCGCAGGCGTCGGATTCCAGGCAGGCTGCGAGAGACTCGGCGCGATGGCTATCCCCATGGGACCCGGCAATACCGAAAAACAGATCCAGATGATGATCGACCTTAAGTCAACCGTTCTTTGCGCAACTTCTTCATATGCGCTTCTTCTTTCTGAAGAAATCAACAAAAGAGGAATCAGAGATCAGATTCATCTGAAAAAGGGCGTAATCGGTTCGGAGCGCTGGTCAGACAAGATGCGTCAGACTATCCGCGAGGGACTCGGCATCGAACTTTACGATATTTACGGACTTACGGAAATCTATGGACCGGGTATCGGTATCAACTGTCCCGGAGAAACCGCAATGCATTGCTTTGACGATTATCTGTTCATCGAGATCATCGACCCCGTAACAGGCGAGAATGTACCTGACGGCGAGGAAGGCGAGATTGTTATCACGACTTTGGTTAAGGAAGGTGCGCCTTTGCTTCGTTTCCGTACACATGACCTGTCCAGGATCGTTCCCGGCGAGTGCAGGTGCGGATGCAAATATCCGAGACTCGACATCATCAAGGGCAGAAGCGACGACATGTTCAAGATCCACGGTGTTAACATGTTCCCTGCACAGGTTGAGGAAATGCTTGGCAAGGTTGACGGTGCAACCAGCGAATACAGAGTAACTCTGGCCCATGAAGACGAAGAAAACAGAGACGTATTCCTTCTTACCGTTGAAGGCGAAGGAAGAGTCAAATTCGAAGATATGGCCAAAGAAATTCAGAACGTATTCAAGACTTACATCGGTGCAACTCCCAGAGTTACGATCGTTCCCATCGGAACACTGCCGAGAAGCGAGAAAAAGACCAAGAGAGTTACCGATTACAGAAATCAGTAAAAAATATATGTGCGGTGCCGGTTTTCCGGCGCCGTATTTTTTTTATTAATCCGGCACAGGACAACAATTTTCATAATGGGATCGGCATTTTTTACAGGATAAAAATTTTGCATTTTCAAAATAGTTTTTCGTTATATTTTTCACATTATATTCACATGTTTTTTTTATAAAAAAAGGGGACAAATTTTATATTTTCAACACGTTTACCCGACAAACTATAGATAAAAACACTACAAACTTCACATTCGTTTAAACGGGGGCTCTTTGGGGCTTGTTTTGATTTACGTTTAACTTAATTTTATGTATAATATTAAGTGCGGTTTTCTCGAAATGAGAAAGTCTTTTATCTGTTAAAATTTCAGTATTTTTCGATAGGAGAAGGCATGTACAGACACATTATCAACACCGAAAAGAAACTTGGCCATATCAATCCCGAAATTCAGGGACATTTCAGCGAGCATTTGGGAAGATGTATTTATGAGGGCGTTTATGTGGGAGAGAATTCAGACATTCCCAACGTGAACGGCATGCGCTCCGACGTAGTCGAGGCTTTAAAGGAAATGAAAATTCCCGTTTTAAGATGGCCCGGCGGATGTTTTGCCGATGAATACCACTGGATGGACGGTATCGGAAACAAGGCAGACAGAAAGAAAATGATCAATACCAACTGGGGCGGAGTGGTCGAAGACAACAGCTTCGGAACACATGAGTTCATGGAACTCTGTCTCCAGCTCGGCTGTAAAACATATATTAACGGTAACGTCGGAAGCGGTACCGTAAGAGAAATGAGCGAATGGGTTGAATACATGACTTTCGACGGTGTATCCCCCATGTCGGAACTCAGAAAGAAAAACGGCCGTGAAGAAGCCTGGGATGTCGATTATTTTGCGATTGGCAACGAAACCTGGGGCTGCGGCGGAAACATGAGTCCCGAGTATTATTCCGATCTTTACAGACATTATCAGACATTTGTCAAAAATTATAATCCCGATAAGAAAATCAAAAGACTTGCGGTAGGTCCTTCGGACAAAGATTACGAATGGACCGAGACGCTTTTAAAGAGATGCTTTGCAAGAGCAGGTTCGTGGAACAATGCACACGGATTCATGGACGGTCTTACACTGCACTACTATACTTTGCCTTACGACTGGGCAAAGAAGGGTGCTGCTACCGGATTTAACGAAAAAGAATGGTACATGACGCTTGCCAAGACATTATATATGGAAGAATACATCACAAAGCATTCGGCAATTATGGACCGTTACGATCCCGAAAAGCAGATCGGTCTCATGGTTGACGAGTGGGGTACATGGTATGACGTCGAAGAAGGCACAAATCCCGGATTCCTCTATCAGCAGAACACGATCCGCGATGCGCTCGTTGCCGGAATCAACTTAAACATCTTCAACAAGCACTGCGACAGAGTAAAGATGGCAAACATCGCACAGCTTGTTAACGTTCTTCAGGCAGTTATCCTTACCGAAGGCGACAAGATGATTAAGACACCCACATACTACGTATTCAAGATGTACTCGGCTCATCAGGATAACGAACTTCTCGAAAGCAGCATCGATACAAAGACGATCGGTCTTGAAGACGAATACAAGGTTCCAAACCTTACCGAGTCCGTATCTGCCGGAAAGGACGGAAAGATTCACATCACGATCACTAACCTTTCGCTTGATGAGGCTGCCGATGTTGAAAGCATTCTTCACGGCGCAACTGTCAAAGGCGTTAAGGGACGCATCGTAACCGAAAAGATGGATGCTCACAACACATTCGAGAATCCCGATGTTGTCAGGGATGAAGCATTTGACAAAGTATCCTTCGAAGGAAACGTGCTCAAATACGCAGTTCCCGCAAGAAGCGTTCTTTATCTTGAAGTTACGGTTTAAAAACTTTCGGTATGAGCGAATATAAAAAAATCTGCAGGCGCTGTCTTATCTCGGACATGGGAGAAGAAGCCTACAGGGAAATGATCGGCGGACATATAGACATTATAAAAGCCGCGGACAGAAGCAGCGATGAACTTTATAATAAGAGACTTGAAGTCTGCAGGGAATGCGAAAAACTCAATGCAGGCACATGCCTTTCATGCGGATGCTATGTCGAGATAAGAGCTGCGATGAAACGTTCGGGCTGTCCGGCAAAAAAATGGTAAAAGAGCAGGATGCGGACACGACCTGAACGGGATTGTGCCGCTGAATACCCGACAAAATGAAATAATGATTCAAAAACGGCAACGTTTAAGAAATATATCGCTTCAGAGCGTAAAATAATAAAGGAGAGAGAAATATGGAAATCAAAAAAGTAACGGACCCCTCATTTAAGAAGTACGGTAAGATTATCGAAGGAATCGATTTCTCCGAAATCTTAAAGAATCTCGAAGCGCTTCCCATGCCGGCAGAAGGAGTTGAATACTTCCCCGGAGTTAAGGAACTCGAGAGCACACCCGCAACAAAGATCATTTCTGAAAGCCTCTACGGCGGAATGCCCATCCAGATCGGTATGTGCAACGGCCACAACAAGGCTCTTAACGCCTGCGAATATCACAGAGATTCGGAAATCAATGTTGCACTCTACGATATGGTTTTACTTATCGGAGAATTAAAGGATGTTACGGAAGATTTCAAATATGATACATCTAAGATCGAAGCTTTCCTTGTACCTGCAGGTGTTGCAGTTGAAATGTATGCGACCACACTTCACTATGCTCCCTGCCATGTTGAAGATAAGGGCTTCAAGGCAGTTGTAGTTCTTCCCAAGGGAACAAACTACGACCTCACATTCAAGAATTCCTACACAAAAGAAGACAGACTTCTTACAGCAGTTAACAAGTGGCTCATTGCTCATGAAGATGCAAAGATCGAAGGCGCTTTTAACGGTCTTGTAGGTGAGAATATTACGATCGACTGATCTGATATTCGGAAAAGGTTTTACTAACCGTCGAGCTTTGAAGGCGGAATCAAAAAGTTTTTTACAGCCGAAAAGAGATTTAATCCGCAGGGAGCAGATCTCTTTCGGTTAAAAAATATACAAAAAAGATAGGAGAAGAGATATGTATTATATCGGAGTTGATCTGGGTACATCGGCAGTTAAGCTGATTATGATGGAAAAAGACGGAAAGATCGTAAGCTCGGTTTCCAAGGAATATCCTTTATATTTCCCCAATCCCGGCTGGTCAGAGCAGAAGCCTGAAGACTGGAAGGCTGCCGTACTTGAAGGTTTAAAAGAACTTGTAAAGGATTTTGACGCAACACAGGTTGCCGGAATCAGTTTCGGCGGACAGATGCACGGTCTTGTTGTTCTTGATGAGAACGATAATGTTATCAGACCTGCAATCCTCTGGAATGACGGAAGAACACAGAAAGAGACAGATTACTTAAACAACGTGATCGGAAAGGATGTTCTCTCTGCAGAGACTGCAAATATCGCATTCGCGGGATTCACGGCTCCCAAGATTCTCTGGATGAAAGCCAACGAGCCTGAGAACTTTGCAAAGATCAAAAAGATCATGCTTCCCAAGGACTATATCGCATATGTTCTTTCGGGTGTATTCTCAACAGATTACTCGGATGCTTCAGGTATGCTTCTTCTTGATGTTAAGAATAAGAAGTGGTCAAAGAAAATGTGCGAGATCTGCGGCGTGGACGAATCAATGCTTCCCAAGCTTTATGAGTCTTATGAAGTTACCGGAACAGTTAAGCCCGAAATTGCCAGGGAACTCGGATTTACTGATAACGTAAAAGTCTGCGCAGGTGCAGGCGACAATGCTGCAGCAGCTGTAGGTACAGGTGTTGTAGGCGACGGCGGATGCAACATTTCACTCGGTACATCCGGAACAGTATTCATTTCTTCCGCTAAATTCGGCGTTGATGAAAACAACGCACTTCACTCATTCGACCATGCAGACGGAAACTTCCATCTTATGGGATGCATGCTTTCCGCAGCTTCATGTAACAAATGGTGGATGGATGAGATCATCAAAACAAAGGATTACGCAGCAGAGCAGGCAAATATCACAAAGCTTGGCGAGAACCATGTATTCTTCTTACCTTACTTAATGGGCGAGAGATCACCTCACAACAACCCTGATGCAAGAGGAACATTCATCGGTCTTACAATGGATTCCACAAGAGAAGACATGACTCAGGCAGTTCTCGAAGGCGTTGCTTTCGGACTTCGTGATTCGATCGAAGTTGCAAGAAGCCTCGGCATTCCTCTTACAAAGACAAGAATCTGCGGCGGCGGTGCAAAGAGCCCTCTCTGGAGAAAGATGATCACAAACATCATGAACATGGAAGTTGAAAGAATCACTTCCGAAGAAGGTCCCGGACTCGGCGGCGCAATGCTTGCAGCAGTAGGATG
>JAIKXN010000254.1 GCA_024684055.1 Lachnospiraceae bacterium
GATTACCCGAAAAAGGATTATGAGAAAGCATTTCAGTATTTTAAAACTGCTTTTGAATTATCTGAAGACGATTCGATTGGATATATTTCAGTTCAGTACATCACCAATGCCATGGAAGAAATCGCCGAGAATGAAAAAGGGAAGAAATATTACATAGAATACATGGATTTCCTTCTGGAAAATGAGTTGTGGCCTTTGTACATAACGGTTGCTTACCAGTATGGTTCCGGTGATATTTACCCGAAGGATAACAAAAAGATGCTTGAGTACCTTCAGATAGCAGCTGACCACGATATAGAACACGCATATGAATGCCTGGGAGAAGCCTATTTCCTTGGCGAGATAGTAGAAAGGGATTACGAGAAAGCGTATGAGTATTTCATGAAAGCAAACGAAAATTGCTCGAATATGAAAACTTATTATCTCGGAGAAATGTACCGTCAAGGAATTATATTTGAGAAGGATATCGAAAAGGCAAAGGAATATTACCGAAGCATTACCGAAGATGAACTGGCAGATGAATTTGAAGACGAATATTACTGTAAGGCTTTAGAGAGATTAAAGGAAATATAGGAGGTAGCAAAATGGCAAAGAAACCTGAATATTTAAGAAGATATGAAGCAATGAAAAAAGCAAATTCCGGATTTCTTAATTCGGATTATGAAGAATATGAAGCATTAGTCATTAAAAAAGAACAGTTTCTTAAAGATGCCGGCGCTTATAAGATTGAGTACATGAAAAACTTCGGCGAACTTCTTACCAAAATCCTCGCAAGCAAGTTCGAATGCATTCGTCTTAAGAAAACGATTTCATACTGCATGACAAAGATTAACGTCGGTGAATCCATAAATATGAACGAGATGGAAAAAGAAATCGATGGCGAGATGAAGGCATACTTCGTTGAACTTAAAGATATGATGGATGAGACTGAAAGAGCGAAAAGAAGCAAAACTGCCGATGATTATTCCTTCGAACAGTCTAAGAAGATATTCAGAAGGATTGCAAAGAGAATCCATCCGGATATTAATGACAAAACAGCGGACAGCCCTGAACTTCTTGATCTTTGGAATGAAGTAATGAACGCATACTATGTGTTCGATTACGAGAGACTTGAGGAACTTGAAGTTAGGATGAATCACATGCTTAAGGCTATGGGCATTAATGCGGTTCCAAGCAGTATAGATGATTTACGAACCAAAATCGCAAGGCTTGAAAAGCAGATTAACGAGATAATAGGTTCCGAACCGTATGTATACAGAGAATTACTTGCAGACAAAAAGAAAATGGCACAAAAGAAACAGGAATTGCGGGAAGAACTTGAAGAAATCCTGATTTATCAGGTAAACCTCGAAGAGAAACTTCAGGAATTGACAATGGAGGGAGGAGGAACATTTTCATGGCAAATAATCTTGTAATATCAGAAGTGAATAGCCTTGCTGTATCGGGAAACTTTGATCTTAGCAAAATGATAAAGCCGCTTCAGAAGGAACTGTTCCTTCTGGATACGTACATAGCAGGAACTATGTATATAGAAGACAAGTCCATCTTCGAGGATCTTAAGGACGGAGAGCGTCTTACTTTGAAGCGCGAACCGAAGAACCGCTTTGATAAAAAGGCAATACTTGTGCTTGATAACCAGAAAAGGAAACTTGGTTATGTTCCGGAGAAAGACAATGCCGTGTTTTCAAGGCTTATGGACGGCGGAAAGATGCTTTTTTGCAAAGTGAATGGTAAAGAATATACGGGATTGAAGATGCATGTTGATATAGGGATTTATCTGGAGGATTTTTGACGTAAAACTAAAAAACAGATGAGTACCCATTATGGGACAATGATTTGGGGATTATGGACTATAATGAACACATGTAATCGACATGAAAGTTAATAAAATCCATAACTTGTCATAATTGATTTCCATATTGTATTCTTCGAATGAAATGATTCTCTTCCTGGGTAGTAGAAGAATACGTGCGTGGGACGCACAATGGCCGGATTAGGAAGATATGAAAGCAATCAGATCCGGACCTCCTTTCTTTCTAAAATCTTAATAGATGCTTGATTGTGAATTTGTATATGAAAAACGTGGTCTGATTTTTTCATGAATATATGTAAAAAAGCGGTGGTTTATGCTATAATAATCGAGGGCTTGAAAGCTATGAAAAGAAAAGATTATTGGGGCTTAAAATCATTAGAGTAGATATAGGCACAGGTGAGAAAAAAGCCTGTGCTTTTTGTGCATTAAAAATATAGGGGGTTGATTATGTTTCTACCGTATGAGGATAATTTGGATATAAAATATTTAAATCATATCTTTGACAATACATCGAACTGTTATAAGTTTTTTTGGTTTCTAGCGATACTATAAAAGATAGATAATAAGACGGAATTTACGTATGATGAACTAATCACGGAAATGATTGTTATTGCTTGGTATATGGTTACAGAGTATGGACTGAAACTTGGACCAAACAATACTACGGATAATCTAGAAGAAGTTGTGAAGTATGCGTAGTAATAAAAGAAAACAAAACAAAAGAATAGAAGAAATATGCTCTGCGGCTTCATCAATTACGACACTTGTTGCATTGTATTTTCTTTTAAAATTTCATAATCATTGGCAAGCAGTTATTGCA
>JAIKXN010000259.1 GCA_024684055.1 Lachnospiraceae bacterium
TCATCATACATTCCTCCTATCCTTAAAAATACCAGATACCGCTGATTAAACGGACTGCATTAAATCAACTTCTGGCTCCATTATAGACAACAATGCGTATTGCCTCTGTAATGAATTTCCAAAACGGAATATTGAAGAAGAAATGTATGTCAGATCAGTGAGAATCCATCCTTATCGTTTTTTTGTTCACAAATTATTCACAACCTCACTCATTATACACCTCATAGGTTTTCTTTACAACACCTTTTTGTGGTTTCCGGCGAGTCCAAACCCATGTACAATATATATGGTGTAATACATCTTTCGGATACACCATTATCTGTATGTATCGATGAAACAGCATCTGAAATGACTCTTTTTTCACAACATTTTTGCAGAATCAACATAATCACGACCTACTATACAGGTAATATATCAGTATCTTTTCAGATTCAATTGAGACAAAGGGGTTTTAAATGGATCAGATTTATAAAGACATCGGAGACCGGATCAGTCTTCTGAGGCATGATAAAAACATGACGCAGGAAGAATTCGCCGAACTGCTTGATGTTACGGTGAAGCATATCAGTGCGGTCGAAAGCGGTCGCTCTTCCTTTTCTGTTCCGAAACTTGTTCATATCTGTGATGTGCTGGACTGTTCCCTGGATTATCTGGTACGCGGGAAGAACATCGTGGATTCCTCGATCTATCTGCCCGAATCCATCATCGAAATTTTGCAAAATGAAAACCAGCAGGAGGCATCTCTCCTGCTGGAATATATGAACCTTTTCTGTAAAATGCGGGACTTTCACCAGCCATCGTCAAAGCAGGGTACGGAACGGGAATGATTTTGCCGAAAACTTTTACTGGCCAAGTCCTGACAGCGTATTCCCCAAAAGTGTTGACAGCGCGTTTTGCGCCAGATCCGCAATTTCGTTTCCGGAAAGAAATTCCTTTCCGGGACGGAGTGCTCACCAGAGCGGAAAGGGTATACCGGATTAGCGGAAATATTGCTCTAAATCACCGAGTAGCATGCTCTTACTTAACGGAATATTTGTTCCTATCAAAAACTGATACTACTGTATTAGTTTGCCATTAAATAACAGTACGGCTTTTCAATATAAAAGAAAAGCCGCACTTGTTCAATATCTACACTATATTGTAAACAGTTTATTTGATTTTTAATGTAAAGGACTTTATATAGCCATATTTATTTCCATCTGTTGTGAAATAAATATATACCGTTTCTCCCTTGTTTATTTTCAATTTCCCATATCGCTTTTTAGTAATGGCATCAGACAATTCGTCCTTCGGACCCGAATAATCTTCATTTGAATTCCAATTTCCAAAAGATAAAACCCCCAATTCATTCTTCCCGCCTTGAGTTTTAATGTCTCCTATCAACTCAAGATTTTGATATCGGGGGGACGGATCATATTCTTTGTAGAAAGCAAACGTTCCACTCAGAAGTTCTTTATCATTTGAAGTTTTAATATTTGAAACATCGAACTTATAAGTCGCCGTTTTAGGTGCCTTGAACTCTAAAATAAAGTTAGAATCCTTATTCTTTTTCCTTGGAACAACAACATTATATGTTCCCTTTTTTACGGTCGTAGCATCGGATTCCTCCCAAATTGTATGTTCAACCTTTGAGAGCCTTTTGGGGGTTATCTTTTTAGTCTTAGCCCCGGCGCTGACCGTCATAACACCCATCATCATTACTATAACCGACATAATTACAAACAACTTACATATTTTTCTTTTCATTTCTCGTCCTCCGTATCAGGTTACATTACTTAATGGTATCAAAACATGTTTATTATATACCTGTCAGGTGTGCTTTGCAACACCTAATTATAGTCTGTCTTTCCGCTTCCCCTCACACCTTCTATCAGGTATGTCTGGCTCAGGGAAGTGTGCTTAAATGTGTCAATGACCGTATTCGAATTTTCATATCTGTCGATATAGTTATCCGGCAATCGCCCAAAAGTCAGTGTAAAGGGATTGTACTCTTCCATATCGCACACATTCCTCATTTATCAGTAGTTTATCGGTTCAATATTTTCATATCGGACTTTACACCATCTCCGATTTATCAAATTTCATCCTAAATCATCATATTTCGCAAATCT
>JAIKXN010000013.1 GCA_024684055.1 Lachnospiraceae bacterium
AGATTCACATATAAAGTAGTCGCCATCTTTAACTATGTGATTACTATTACAAACTTCACAGCATACTTTTTCCATATTACTCTCCAGATTGTTTTTCTTCTTTTTCTATATCCAACCCATTCACCTTTTTTATAACAAATATATATTGTTTGGCGGATTTATCAGAATTTTTCCTTGGTATTAACCAAAGTATCCTTACTCACTTTATCTTCCTCGTATAACCGCATCCATTTTTACCATAATTCGAGCATCCAAAGAACTCGCCATATTTTCCTTTTTTCTTTACCAGTCTTCCGCCACATTTTGGACAGGTGTAATTCTCTTTTTTTAGTTGCTCCTGATATCTCTTCATCAATTCTTTTGCAAAACCCGATTCCTGATTATCTGCAACAACCAAAAAGGCTTTAACCTTTGCTCTCGTAAGCGCAACATAGAAAAGTCTTCGCTCTTCCGCAAACGGATAAACTTCTGCTTTTTCCAGAAGTAAATCCATTATCGATGCATCCTGTATTTTGCTCGGAAAACCTAGTTTGGATTCCTTGTTATTTATTATGAACACATAATCCGCCTGCAGGCCCTTTGATCTGTGTGCAGTCATGTATTTCATTTTTAGATCGCGACGTTTTGAATATGTAACAATCGTATCGGAAGAAACATTATCATACCAAACAGTCAGATTATCATTTTCTTTCAAAATATCCGCGTCAAACGAATACCTGCCAATGAAAAACACTGAAGAATTATGAGGCAAATCATCCAGACGTTCGAGCATATATTGTATTGCTAGTTTTTCTGTATGTCCGCTTATTACTCCTAAAGAAAATCCGGTATCCGCTGACATTCCTCGAATGGATTTTTTAAGCTGTCTGGGATTCTGCATTATAAACCCTGAGCTGATATCTATAAGCGAATTCGTAAAACGATACGTGGTTTCAATTTTGCCTATTTCTGTCGGACCCCAGTATTTCTCAAAATCCACGATGTAATTGATATCACTTCCGGCAAATCTGTATATACTCTGCCAGTCATCGCCTACACAGAACAACTCATAAAAAGATGATTTTCTCAATTCATTCAGGAGATTAAACCTTGCCTTTGAAATATCCTGATACTCATCAACGATAACATACTTATACGGATTCACATATTTTCCATCATGAACATATGACGCTGCCTTGTTAATCATATCGCTGAAGTCGATTTCATTGTTTTTCGTCAGCATATCATTATATGCCTCAAAAATCGGTTTAATCAGCGAAAGGATATACAGATTATTCCGAGAATCCTTATGTTGAGCGGCAAGCTGTTCCAAATAGTTAAACTCATAGTTATTGCTTTTGG
Source organism: Lachnospiraceae bacterium (assembly GCA_024684055.1). Classification (GTDB taxonomy): domain Bacteria; phylum Bacillota; class Clostridia; order Lachnospirales; family Lachnospiraceae; genus UBA3766. The sequence goes on from JAIKXN010000013.1 coordinate 1,342, forward strand.
TTAAGGCAATAACTGTGCCGAAAAGTTCAACAATTCCATCAATGATTCTGTTATTCTTTTCAGAAATCTTTTTCCATAATTCTTCTGATGAAAGCGGTTTTAATTCGACATTTTTTTCTTGTAATTTCTTTTCAAGATTAGCAAGTAATGTATTTTCAAATTTTTCATACGCATAGCACTCAAGCATGGATGTGTGCATTTCGGCATGCGTTTTTCTTTTCCAATCTATGCCTTCCTGATAGGTTTGAGAGGCAGTCAGGCCATCGCGTCCGCCAAAATAATCTGCTACATTTCCGGATCTATTAATACCGAAATACTCTATGTATAAATCGTAATCCGGCAGATAGAAATCCGGATGATACTGTCCGTATTCCGCATCATTTGTGTCAAATTTGTATGAGGCCTCATATTCGTAACGAATCTGATTTTGAAATAAGAAATTGGCAATATCCACTTCACCATAACTTTTCACATGCTCTCCATTTAATGTAACCGGAGCATTCATGCGTAAGTATTCCTGATACTCTTCTTTGGTCGAAAAATCACTTTCGCTTCTGATTCCGTAACGGTGAAACAGAGCATATATACATAATTTATTTAAATACACCGGATTTCTCACCAAAGAATCCATTTGCTCACGAACAAAACTTGATACAGGCTTGGAATAAATCTTTGGAACTTTTCCTTCAACCTTTTTAATTATTTCCAAACCTAGCTTATGAAATGTCGATGCAGCAATCGGATATCCCGATTCTTTGTTGATCCTCTCGCTCATTTCCGTTGCCGAAGCATTCGTAAATGATAGAACCAATATCTCCTCAGGACTATATAATCCCTTTTTCAAAAGGTACTTTATCTTTCCGACAATAGTTGTCGTCTTTCCGGTTCCGGCTCCCGCTATAATAAGAGTATTCTTTGAAGGTTTAACGATGGAGATCATCTGCTG
>JAIKXN010000104.1 GCA_024684055.1 Lachnospiraceae bacterium
GTAAATGCATTATCATGTACTGTTCTGCATCTACAATTGGAACTATTGTGGCACTTTTGTGGTACCTAAGTTCCTTTTACCACTTGAAACCCTTGATTTTACTGGGGTTTACTTGCTTGTTGACTTCAAGGTCGGGAACAGCAATACATCTCTGATTGCAGGGCTGTTGGTCAGAAGCATCGTAAGTCTGTCGATACCGTATCCGATACCGCCGGTAGGTGCCATGCCGACTTCGAGTGCGTTAAGGAAGTCTTCGTCGGTATGCTCTGCTTCTTCGTCACCTGCTGCCGCATTTGCATCCTGAAGCGCGAAACGCTCTCTCTGGTCGATGGGATCGTTAAGCTCTGAGTATGCGTTGCACATTTCCCATCCGTTGATGAAGAGTTCGAAACGCTCTACCTTGGTAGGATCTGAAGGTTTCTTCTTTGTAAGAGGGGAAATCTCGATGGGATGGTCCATGATGAATGTGGGCTGTACCATCTTGTCCTCACAGAACTCTTCGAAGAAGAGGTTGAGGATGTGTCCCTTTGTATGGAAATCTTCAAATTCAATGTGATGTTCTTTTGCAAGTTTCTTTGCTGCTTCCGTATCGGGAACCTGTGCGGGATCGTCAAAATCGATGCCTGCGTACTTCTTAACTGCCTCTGTCATTGTAAGTCTTTCGAAAGGCTTGCCGAAGTCAAGCTCGATGTCGCCGTACTTGAATGTTGTTGTGCCGAGTACTTCCTTTGCAACGTGACGGAACATATTCTCTGTAAGGTCCATCATTCCGTGGTAGTCTGTATATGCCTGGTAAAGTTCCATCAGAGTGAACTCGGGGTTATGTCTTGTATCAAGACCTTCGTTTCTGAATACACGGCCGATTTCGTATACTCTCTCGAGTCCTCCTACGATAAGTCTCTTTAAGTAAAGTTCAAGGGAAATACGAAGTTTAAGGTCCTCATCGAGTGCGTTGAAATGTGTCTCGAAAGGTCTTGCAGCAGCACCGCCGGGGTTGGCAACAAGCATCGGAGTTTCAACTTCCATGAAGCCCTGATCGTCGAGATAACGACGAATAGAGCTGATAATCTTGGATCTCTTGATGAATGTATCCTTTGCTTCCTCGTTCATGATGAGGTCTACATATCTCTGACGATATCTGATATCCGTATTGGTAAGTCCGTGATATTTTTCGGGAAGTATCTGAAGTGACTTTGAAAGAAGTGTAACCTTCTCCGCATGGATGGAGATCTCACCCATCATTGTACGGAATACATAACCTTCGATACCTACGATATCACCGACATCATATTTCTTAAAATCAGCATAGGACTCTTCGCCGACAGCATCTCTTGCAACATAAACCTGAATGTTGCCGGGCTTATCCTGAACATTGCAGAAAGATGCTTTGCCCATTACACGCTTTGACATCATACGTCCTGCGATGCTTACATGAATGGGATTTGCATCCATGATGGCACGTCTCTCGTTATAATCATTTTTCTTTGCTTCTTTGGCTGCTTCCTCGTCAAGACCGTCCACATTTACTTCAGGTCTGTCAGCAAGGAGCTTGGCTTCAAGTGCTTCGTATTCGCTCTTGCAGTCAGTTGAATGATGGGTCTGATTATATTTTGTGATCACAAAAGGATCTTTGCCTGCTTCCTGAAGTGCCGCAAGTTTCTCGCGACGAACCTTTAAGAGCTGGTTTAAATCCTGTGAAGCCTGATTTTCGTTATTGTTCTGATTGTTCTCTGCCAATTTTTTTCTCCTGATATATTTCTTTGCTTCATTTTCGAAATTATGCTTCTTTTCGCTTATGCGTAAAAAATATCGTATCCTGTTCTTAAATTCGCCGGAATACTTTTTTCGAAATGAGTTTCCTTAACATTTAAGAAATGCCAAACACCGGAAGGCATCAGGCATTTCATTGTAAACCGATTTTATTAAAAGTGCTGTCCCGAATTACTTCTTGTTGCTCTTTTCTTTTACGATCTCGATAACCTTGTATTTAAGTTCTCCGCAGGGAGCTTCAACTGTGATCGTCTCACCCTTCTTAGCGCCGATCAAAGCTCTTCCTAAAGGTGATTCGTCCGAAATGCTTCCTTCGAGACATTTTGCTTCTGATGCACCGACTATTCTGTATACAAGTTCTTCTTTTAATTCCTTATCAAGGATCTTAACCGTTGAACCGAACTTAACCCTCTTGTCGTCTGTTCCGTCGTTGTCTACAACTTCTACGTTTTTGAGCAATTTCTCGAGTTCTTCGATTCTTGCTTCAACTATTCTCTGCTCGTCCTTGGCAGCATCATATTCTGCGTTTTCGGACAAGTCGCCCTGTGCTCTTGCTTCTTTTAACTTCTGGGCAATTTCTTCACGCTTGGTAATCTTTAAATCGTGTAATTCCTGTTCATATTTCTCCAGACCTTCACGAGTCAACAGGTTCTTTTTTTCTTCTGCCATGACTAAATCTCCTTATAATTAATTCGAAATTGTGCAGACTACTGCAAAATCATATTATACTCTAATGTTGTAAAATGTGTCAACCTTGCATATTCAGGGCAAAAATCAGTGAAGTTCGTTGAGTTCCATGACTTTTCTGACGAACTCGTCCATCGTCTTCGTCTGATTGATCTCTCTTCTGAAAGCTGCGGAGTTGGGCATTCCCGCCGTGTAAAAAGCCGCATGCGCTCTCATTTCCCGAAGAGCCCTGTATTCATCTTTGGCGATAACCAGGAGGTCCGTATGGTCGAGTATCATTTTTGAAATCTCTTCCACCGTCGGTTTGTACTCTTTTCCTTCGGAAAGAGTTTTGAATATCCATGGATTTCCTCTGGCAGCTCTTCCTATCATTATGCCGTCAGCCCCGGTTTCCTCTTTCATCCTTCGTGCGCTTTCTATATCGGTGACGTCACCGCTTCCCATCACAGGAATATCGACGCTTTCCTTAACCTTTTGAATTATCTCCCAGTCGGCTTTTCCTTCGTAAAACTGATTTCTGGTTCTTCCGTGAACCGCCACACCTGCCGCACCGCTTTCTTTCGCCACATGCGCCATCTCGACGGCGTTGATGTGAGCTTCGTCAAACCCTGCTCTTATCTTTACCGTGACAGGCTTTTTCGTTGCTTTAACGAGTGCTTCGATTATCTGCCCTGCAAGCACCGGGTCTTTCATAAGGGCGCTGCCTTCTCCGTTTTCCACTATCTTCTTTACGGGGCAGCCCATGTTGACATCGAGTATGTCAAAGGGATACTCGTCGATCATCTTTGCCGCCTCACCTAAAACGAGCGGGTCTTTTCCGAAAAGCTGAAGCGAAACCGTGGTCTCGTCGGGATGGATTTTAAGCATTTCAAAGGTTTTGATGTTCTTGTAAGTTATGGCCATTGCCGAGATCATTTCCATGCACACCATGCCCGCTCCCATTTTGGAGCAAATGAGACGAAAAGGCAGGTCTGTAAAACCTGCCATCGGAGCCAATATATATTCGTTTTTTAAACTTACGTTTCCTATTTTCATCCTTTATGAATTTCCGGATTTCTTATTTCATTTTTTGCTTTAATCCTGTTCCGGATTTTTCCGACCGGTCGGATTATTTTATTGATCCCTCGGCTCGACCGTTACGATCGTTTCGCCTGAGTTGTATTCGTGAACGGCACCCCATGCCGAAACATATACTTTTAACTGTCCCGTGCCTTCGCTTACGGTTATCTGATGAGGTTCCTGACCGTCAAAAACTATGCCCTTTCCTCTCTCTTCCGAAGAAAGATCCGATGAATATGCTTCCCATGAAGCTCCCATTACATAGCCGATCGCATTGTCGCTTATAATGGCCACATCGTCGAGATGTATTGTATCGCCTTCCTTGATGACAACACCGTGCTTCATTGTGACTGTCGGAACTTTCGATCTGTAATTCATGACAGCAACACCCGACGTAATGATGATCACTATCAAAAGAACGAGAATTGCCGAAAGGATAACTACTATTGTCTTTAATATTTTATTGTCGGAATCCTTCATAAAACCTCTCTTTTCCAAAAAACTTAATTACTTTCTCGCATTTTTATTATATATAAGCTTCAATCCGTGCATTGTAAGGTTTCGGTCGTAAACCTGGATCATGTCTGTTTCATCGCTGACGATGCTTCCGAGTCCGCCGGTTGCTACAACCTTAAGATTCTCGATTCCCGTTTCTTCCTTAACCTTCTTGATGATGTACTCGGTCTGACCGATCTGACCGTAAACAAGGCCTGCCTGCATACTGGAAATGGTTTCCTGCGCAAGGATCGATGCCGGCTTTTTGATCTCGATTTCAGGAAGCTTTGCGGTATCTTCCCAGAGTGCCTTTGCGGAAATCTTGATGCCGGGTGCCGTAATGCCTGCTGCGAATTCGCCGTTTTCGGTTACAAGGTCGTATGTGGTTGCAGTTCCGAAGTCGATAACGAGAACGGGGCCGCCGTAAACATCATAAGCGCCGACCGCGTCAACGATTCTGTCCGCACCGATTTCCTTGGGTGCTTCGGTAATGATCTTGATGCCTGTCTTGATTCCGGGGCCTACGATAAGCGGTTTCTTCTTTACGTATCTTTCGAGTGCATTTACGAGCGAATGCATTACGTTCGGTACTACCGATGCGATGATGCATCCTTCAATGTCATCAAGTTTTATATCATTGTGCTCGAGAAGTTCGCAGATAATGGCACCGAATTCATCGGATGTTCTGGACATCTTGGACATTATCTTAAACTTGACAAGAAGTTCGTCTTCTTCGTATACACCGAAGTTTATATTGGTATTTCCTACATCACATACAAGTATCATCTGTCTGACCCCCGTGTTTTGCAATTATGTATTTTTAAGACTTTTTCTTTGATTGTTTTTTGGTATATCTGTTTTAGCGCCACAACAAATACAGATATTTCTGTTTGCTGCTGCCGGAGATTCGGATATTTCCTGCATCAATATTTATATAGATGCTATTCCTCTGCCTCCGCAAGGATCTTTGCAGGATCCTCCTTCAAAACGAATACCCTGTAGTAAAGTGCAAGCGCCTCGAAAAGTTCTCTTTTATTTTTCTGAACTTCCTTGACCAGAAGGCCCGCACTGACATCGTCATAATAAAAATCGTCTTCATCCGAATCCGTCTGGATAATGGGTGTTCCTTCCTCGTCAAATGCAATAAGGAAGATTCCGCCGACCTCTTCGGTAAAAAGCACGCAGATTATATGTAATTCTTCCTGAATGGATTCCGGCAGTTTTTCGAAGTCCTTGTTGAAATAATACTTCTTTTCATAAGCATTTGAACCGCAAAGGACCAGTTTGCCGTCATTTATGGATTTTTCCATTTTTTTATCCTTTACTGTTCATTCTCGAATGCGCCGAGTGTTGCCGCCATTACGGCTTTGATCGTGTGCATTCTGTTTTCGGCTTCATCGAATACTTTTGAATATGATGATTCGAATACTTCGTCCGTTACTTCCATTTCTTCAAGACCGAATTTTTCGCCGATTTCCTTGCCAATCTTTGTCTTGAGGTCATGGTATGAGGGAAGGCAGTGAAGGAAGATCGCTTTCTCGCCTGCGTTCTTCATAACATCCATTGTTACTCTGTAAGGCGTAAGGTCGTTGATTCTCTCCTGCCATACTTCGTCAGGCTCACCCATTGATACCCATACGTCCGTGCAGATGATGTCAGCATCCTTTGTTCCTTCGTTGACATCCTCGATAAGTCTGATGCTTCCGCCGGAAATCTTGCAGAACTCTTCGCACTCAGCAACGAGTTCGGGGCTCGGGAAGTATTTCTTGGGTGCACATGCTGTGAAATGCATACCCATCTTTGAGCAGGCGATCATGTAGGAGTTACCCATATTATAACGCGCATCGCCCATATATGTAAGTTTCTTGCCCTCAAGTGAGCCGAGGTGCTCACGGATGGTAAGCATGTCGGCAAGCATCTGTGTGGGATGATATTCGTTCGTGAGGCCGTTCCAGATGGGAACATCGGAATACTTTGCAAGTTCCTCAACAATACTCTGTTCAAAACCCCTGTATTCGATTCCGTCGTAAATTCTCGAAAGTACCCTTGCGGTATCGGCGATGCTTTCCTTCTTTCCGATCTGTGAGCATGAAGGATCGAGATATGTCGCATGCATGCCGAGATCGTAAGCACCGACTTCAAAAGAGCATCTTGTTCTGGTACTGGTTTTCTCAAAAATAAGCACAACATTTTTGCCCTTTAACTCATCCATGGGAATGTTGTTTTTCTTTTTTTCCTTGAGTTTTGCCGAAAGATCGAGCATGTACTCGATTTCTTCTTTGGTAAAATCTTTAAGTGTGAGAAAATCTCTGCCTTTTAAACTGATACCCATAATAATCCTCCGATAAATGAATAAAAAATCCTGTCATCCCGCTCTTTTTTGGCGGACTGCTTAACTCTTTATAAAATAACCACAAAAGCCATATGATATACATATGGCTTAATTACATCATAATCTATACTGCGAATCTGATAATTCAGGCAATTAATATAAGTAAATCAAATTCTCTTGTAATGCACATTCAATTAGTAGAATACATGTGCTCCGATAATGATTCCGCTTTCTCCGGATCCGGCTCTGTGGAAGTTCTTTGCGTCGCCGACTGTTGTGGCGCCTTCCAGAGCTTCTCTTGCTGCCTGCATACATTCGGCATTAACGCCGTTTGTAAGGATAACGTTTAATGTACCGTTACTTGCAGGTCCGAACTGACCGGGTGCATAAATAACTTCGGAAATGCTGTTGGGATATCTGTCGCTCTTAACTCTGTTAAGAACTACGGCACCAACCGCAAGCTTACCGTCATAGCACTGGTTTCCTGCTTCTGCCTGGATAATGGCTCCGAGAAGAGTGGTTTCATCCACAGTCGCACTGTAAGCACCTCTGTTGGCTGTAAGTTTGGCTTTTTCCAAAGCTGCTATAGCCTCACGTGCTTTGATCTCTTCCATTGTTTCGCCGTTCTCTACGAAGAACTCAACGTCCACGTAATCTGCCGAAACATATCTGACTGCGCCTTTATAATCTACTTCAACCCAATCTTCAAGTTCATCAAGAACAGTCCACTCCGAATTGATCTCGAAAAGACCGTCTGTTTCTGCCTCTGTGCTGGGACCTTTTCTGATTCTTAAGCACTCAACGTTGACTCTGGCAATCTTATCGCAAACGGATTCAGCGTATTCCTCTGCATCTTCACCGAAGTAAAGGAAATCGTTTCTGACCCATCCGACAAGTTCTCCGGACTCGATCTTCGTCCAGCCGTTGCCTTTTTCGAGGATTGTGCCGCCGCACTTGTTGTACAGCATTCCGACAACTTCACTGTCCGTGCCGGCTTCTGCTCTGACGTTAACCGAATTCTGAACATTGGCCATTACGAAATCTTTGTATTTGTCTTCTTCAACCTCTTCAGTAACTTCAGGCGCTTTCTTAACAGGTTTCTTTTCAATCTGTTCCACAGCTTCGACATAAATGTCTACTTCAGTTACTTCTGCCGCTCCGCCTTCAAGATCGAAGTCATCAAGCTGAATGTCTGCGGAAGGCTTTACAACCTTATCCTTTGCATTATTCTCACTTTCCTTGAAAGGTGAAGCTCCAACGCTTATAAATGTTAATATTGATGCGCATGCCAAAGCAGTGATGCGCATTTTAAAATTCACTGACATAAAACTAACCAATTTTGTAATCTGTATCTTTCGACTTAATTTCCAACTACAAACTTTAAATCTAAAACCCGGGATATCCAAAATGTTGCTTACGTGCAAGTTTAACAAAATAATTTGAAATTGTCAAATTTCGGGCTTTCGCCGAACACCTCGAAACGTCTGAAATGCCCTGAAATAAAGGCTTTACGCGAATCTGACGTCGGTAATGATCTCGCCCTTTTTATTTCTCCAGTACACCCCGTCCGATATGATATAATCCTCTCCGGAAATGATGGCATCGCAGAATTCTTTAGCATTCGAAAATCTCTTTTTAAATGCCATTCCTCCGCCGAAAAGCCTTGTGGAATGCGTATCGGAGCCGGCCGTCATGGGTTTGTTATGTTTAAGTGCGAGTTTCATAGCCTCATCGTTCCAAGTGGGGTCGTTATGCGACCTGCTCAAAGGGCTTGAATGCGTTGCATTGAATGCTTCGAAAGCATCAACATACTCGGGGAAGTTCTTAACTTCCGGGATGTAAGGCTCAACTCTGTAAGGATGCGCCTGAGATACAATTCCGCCGGCCTCGTGAACCAGTCTGTACTGTTCGGGAATGTCTGCCATTCTGATTTCCGGTGTGTTTATAAACCACTCGGGATCAAGTCCCCATACGAGGAACTCGATTCCGGTAAATCCGGTTTCCATTCCGAAAAATACATCGAAATCGTTCTTGTCGCCCCATGCTTTCGCATCGCGATAACCTCTTGCATAAAGCGTCATCCACTCGCTCCATTCGAGTTCGCGGCTTACGCATGTATTTCCGCCCCAGTTATGATCTGTAATAAATGCCCCGGTATATCCCATTTCCTTGCAGGCTGCGGCCATTTCCGCGCCCGTGTTGTTGCCGCACGCACTGCCCAGATTTGTGTGCATGTGCGTCTCGTAGAAATATGGGAAATCCTTCTGAAGATTGATTTTCATGATGTCTTATTCCTCTTCAACTTTAAAATTACTCAGGAAATATGCCGCTATAAAGCCGACAATCACGCATACAGCGGATATAAGTATCGTCATCGGCGAATACGAATACTTCTCACCGATGGGGAATATCATAAGTGTTGAAGAAACAACTATTCCGATAACGGCGTGAAATGCCTCGGAATAATGCTTCTTAAAAATTCTTTCAATGATCCTTGCAAGCGCTGCTGCCGTTGCGATCATGCCGATCACCCAAGGAATGATAACGCTTAAGTTAAATGTCGCAAGGCCTGTGTTGAATGCCTCGTAAATGCCCAGACTCATCATGATCGAGGAACTTGTAAGTCCCGGAATGATGATGCTGAGTCCCCACATCACTCCCGAGAAAAGAAACCATCCGAAATTCGGAGTGATATTCACATCGGGAAGAAGCGCAACCGTAAGAAGCATCGTGAACATGACCACGAAAGCAATACCAAGCGTAATAAACGAGCTTTTGCTTCTGCCCTTTTTGCCCGCTTCTTTGTAAAGTGAAGGGAGGTTTCCGAAAATGAGACCGACGAACGTCCAGATCGTGAACATTTCAAATCTGGAATAAAAGAATTTGATGAAATTCGATACCGCAAAAAATCCTATCACCCAGCCGATCCCAATTAAAGCGTAAACCAGCCAGTTCTTCTTCAATGCTTTGACCGGATGTGAAAAAAGTTCCATTACCAGAGGATACATTCCGAGAACAACGCAAAGAACTCCTCCGGAAAATCCCGGAAGAATCGCTCCCGCACCGACTGCAACACCGCATACAAGGTTTATTATCGTTTTTGCAATTTTGCTTCGTTCCTTCTTTTTAGGCTTATTATCAGTTGTGTCTTCGGTTTTTATTTCTTTTGTTTCTTCTGTTATTTCTGTATCTGACTGCATATCAATTTATTTCGCTCTTCTTTTCCGTGATCTGCAATTGTCTTTCGAATCACGGGCAGGTTCTGTTTTCGAGGATTATTTTAACACAAAAATCTTTCAGTCAGAATTTCCTTCCGGCCTCTTTGAGCGAATTGCTTCCTGTTCTTTGTTACATATTTTTGACAATTTTTACGATACGGCTTGTTCCGAGTCTGTCCGCACCGAGTTTGATGAAATCTTCCGCATCTTCAAGCGAGGAAATGCCGCCTGCCGCCTTGATTTTGACGGGTGCTTTGATATATTTTGCGAAAAGGGCAACGTCCTCTTTTGTGGCTCCGCCCTTGGAAAATCCCGTTGAAGTCTTGATGAAATCCGCGCCGGATTCATTTACGATTTCGCACATTTTGATTTTTTCTTCGTCTGTGAGAAGACATGTTTCGATGATGACTTTGAGAACTTTGTCGCCACAGGCTGTCTTTACGGACTTGATGTCTTTAAGAACTGCATCATAATCGCCCGCTTTGAGCGCACCAACATGGATTACCATGTCGATCTCTTCAGCGCCGTTCTGGATTGCTTCTTCAGCCTCGAAACATTTTGCCGCCGTTGTCGAATAGCCGTTTGGAAATCCGATAACGGTGCATACTTTAACAGGGGCAACCTTCTGCTCGTTTGCCTCCTGTCTGATATATTCTGCAGCTTTCTTTACGAATGCCGCGGGAATGCATACGGATGCGGTCTGATATTTAACCGCATCGTCGCATATTGTTTTTATTTCTTCCCAGGTCGAATCCACGCCGAGAAGCGTATGGTCAACCTTTGATAAAATTTCGTTTAATTCCATTCCTTTTACCCTTTTTTCAATTACATTTCGTCAGGCAGTTCAGAGTGGCCGGTTCCTTTTTATAAATTTGATTCTTCCGAATCCTTTTTACAATAAATCCAGCCAAATATTTTAATCCGCCTATCCGCCTTATTTCTAATTAATTCCTACTCGCAGAAAAGAGAGAAAAGATCGTCATATGTTTCTCTTCTTCTGATGAGTTTGTCCGTGCCTTCTTTTGTGATGAGTACTTCTGCGGCACGGGGACGTGTGTTGTATGATGAGCTCATTGAGTAGCCGTAAGCACCTGCATCGAGTACGCAAACGAGGTCGCCTGTTTCGATGTGTGCAAGAGGTCTTTCCTTGCAGAGAAGGTCGCCCGACTCGCAGATGTTTCCTGTTACGCTTACTTCTTCGAGAACGTCGCGGCTTACGGCCTTGCCGTCGTGAAGAACTTCGATATCATGATATGAATCGTAAAGTGTGGGACGTGCGAGAACGTTCATTCCGATATCCGTTCCGGCATATCTCTTCCCCGCATTCTGCTTTGTGGCATGTACTCTTCCGAGTATCACGCCGCCTTCTGCAACGCAGTATCTTCCGGGTTCGCTCTTGAAAAGAGGAAGATTGTCTTTATGCTTCTGTGCATAAGCATCAAGAAGCGCAGTAAATCTTTCCGTGAAAGAAGCCATGTCAAACTTTGCCTCATCATCAAGTTTGTGATAAGGAATTCCGTATCCGCCGCCGAAATCGATGTACTCGAG
>JAIKXN010000036.1 GCA_024684055.1 Lachnospiraceae bacterium
CGTTTTTGTCAGCCCCGAGATCCATGGTTCTGATAATTACGGGAAGCGGATTCATCTTTTCAAGAATTGATTTATACACTTCAAACTGCTCGTCCTCTCCCGGCTTTGACGCATTCATGAAAAGATATTCCGTTCTGAAAAGTCCTATTCCGTCAGGGTTGAATTTCACCGCTTCGTTAACGCAGTTCATTCCGCATATATTTGCATATATTTTTATTCTTTTTGTTTTATCTGTTGTCATGTTTTCATTCATAGTATTATTACTGTTCTGATTATCCTGATTTCCTTTATCTTTATTATTGTTCCGATTATCCTGATTTCCTTTATCTTTATTACTGTTCAGATTTTCCTGATTGCCTTTATCGCTTTTATTGTTCTTATTATCCTGATTGGTTTTACAGTTATTGCCGTCCTGATATTTATCTGCTTTTTCGTTCTTATTTTTCTTATCTTCGTTTACTTCTCCGTTCTGTCCGTCCGTGTCGAAAAAAGCTGCCTTCTTCTCTTTCTTCTTTCTGAGGCTGATAAGCATATCCTCATCGGGTTCGATGTAAATCTTTCCTTCGTATCCGTCTATTGCAGCGTATGCATTTTCATACTTTTTCAAATCTTCACCCTTTTTGATTTTTATACCCGTAAGCATGACCGCATTCATGGATTTTGCGAGTATTGCCGCATGAGAATATTTCGAGTCCCTCATTGAAACAATTCCCGCTATCTTTCCCCTGTCGTATTTCAAAACATCGGATACAGACATTGAATCCGTCAGAAGAATAACCGCTTCATCGCTTTCCTCTTCTTCGGGGATGATTCTTTTGTTTTTTTCTTCATGGGATAAAGAATGAAATAATCTGTCCGTTAAATCGTACATATCATTCGTACGTGAGGAGAATACTTCGTCATTTCCGGACAGTGCTTTTGTAAAGAAATCCCTGGTTTTTTCAAGAGATTTTTCAAGAATTGTTTCCGATTCTTTAATGTTTTTCAAAACCATGTTTTTAAATTCATCGTCTTCAAGGATCATGCAGTACGATTCAAGAATTTTCAAAACAGTTTCGTCGGTTTTGCTTAAAGAACCTGAAATATCGGCATCTGATTTTATTTTTTCGCATTCGGATTTAATGGAATCAAGAGTAAGAGAAACGGCATCTTCAAATCTTTTTATTTCCGATGCCGTGTTGATTTTTCCCGCAGAAATAATTTCACGATCAAAATCGTGAATACATAGTTTTATACGACCCTCCGAAATGCCTTCACATATTGTGCGACCGTTATATATAAGCATTTATATTCCCCCATACGTCAAATGTATTATTCCAACGGTCTTTTGTCAAGTCAGCGAAAGCCCGTCAGACCACATATCTCGTTGTTCTGACAGGCTTTCATTAAAGTATTACTGTTTGAATTTTTCGATGATATCGTTGATTTCATGAGCGCTTTCGCTGTTCTCTGTTGCAACCTTCATGATCTTATCTGCAATGTCTGTGGTCATCTCATTCTTGTGGATGATATCGCCTACGCCGCGTTCGTTATCATTGGATGCAGAACTTACGTAATCAACCTGCTCTCTGATCTTCTTCATGGATGCCGAAAATTCGCGTGACATTCCTTCGATGGAATCTATCTTTTCCTGAATGTTCTGAACATCACTGCCGTAACCGCTCGCCATCGCCGAGAATTCTTCAAACTGCTCGGTAACATCTTTTTCCATGAAATCGATGATATCCTTGAAGCAGTCCTTAACGCTTTCGATACTCTTATTTGATATAACACAGATATTCTGGATCTGTGTGGCCGTTGTTGAGGAATCATCTGCAAGCGTACCTATTTCATCGGCAACAACCGCAAATCCCCTTCCTGCTTCTCCGGCTCTTGCGGCTTCGATGGAAGCATTGAGCGACAGAAGGTTCGTCTGTCTTGTTATATCCAGGATCTTGGATGCCATTTCATCGATCTTGGAAAGAGTTGAAAGAGCCTCGATTGCTTCTTCGATATTCTTCTTTGTCTCTTCAATTTTCTTTGTGCTGTTTCTGAGTTTCTCTTCGGATTTAGCCGACATCTTCGCGGATGTCTCTATCATTTCGTCGCTCTTCCTGGAGCTGACCTTAACCATGGCGGAAATCTTTTCCACCATTTCAGCCATACGGCTCATTTCTTCACAAACATTGTCGATCGCAGCATTTGTGTTCATGATACTTGCGGATAACTGTTCGGTCGTAGCCGAGTTGTCCTCTATGTTTTCCTGAAGAGTATGGAATGTATGGTTCATCTCAACGGTATTCTTGGATAATGAATCCGAACATCTGCTGAGTGTTCCTATAATATCTCTGAATGTTCCGGAAAGTGAATCAACTTCGGATGCGATCATGCCGACTTCGCTTCCGCCGCCTACGTACTTCTTGATCGAATCGTCTTCTTTTAAGTTAAGACCGCCGAGTTCTTTGATGGAACCTGTAATCTTATCAAGGGGTTTTGTGGATACGTTAACCGCTATGATAACGAATACAATGATAAATATAAATGAAATACAGCCGATGATCAAAAGCGATACCATGTTTCCGGTAGATGCCGAATAAAGTTCTTTCTTATCTGCCGTAACAACAAGTGTCCAGTCACGTCCGGGAATCTTTTCGTAGTTTACTATAACGACTTTTTTCGTATCCGGATCCCTGAATTCAAACTGTCCGCTTTCTTTCTTTTCATCATTAACCTTGCCGATCACTTCGAGAAGAACGGGTTTTGTGGTTTCCTGTGCGATTATTTCATCCTGAGTTTCCTCGGTAACTTCAGTATCCGTATATGTAATCTTCGTCGCGGTGTTGATCATGTAGAAATTACTGTTCTCAACACCCTGAATCTTTGATTTTGTAAGAATGTCTTCAAGTTCGAAATGGAATACACCGCCGCCTACGTAACCGATCATTTTGCCGTTCTGGTTAACAGGTGCGTACATGGATAAGCAAAGTTTTCCGGTACCGGGCGAAACAATGATTCCCGCATTGTATACGCCATCGGGATCAGCATTTAAAGCATCCATGAGCTGCTGCCTTTTATCAGCATCCGGTCTTAAGACTTTTCCAATTACAGGCGGAACGCTGTAACTTAAAATTCTTGTTTCGCTGTTGCCTACATACAGACCTTCCCAGTTTTTAAGCGAGCCGTAATAATCCATTGTATAGCTCTGTGCATCGGGATAATTTTTGTAATTATCGGCAAAATACGCTGCCGCATTGTAACCTTCCGCATTAAACTCCGGAATTTCTCTTTCGGGATTTTTGGACAGATCTGCTGCATCTTCAAGGATAAGATCCGAAATAATCTTATTCTTCGAATACAGTTTGAGTTTTTCTTCCGAATTGTTTACAAACTCTTCAACCGCTTTTACCTGAGAATTAAGATATGTCGACATATTCTCGTTAATCTTGTCTTTGAGAATCTTGTTGGAATTGATCATTGCGAGTGTGCATAAAAGAATGATTCCGATCGCTGTCGAGAATGCGACAATGGAAATGATAACGGTTTTCATTTTAAAATTTCTCATATAAATCCCCCTCAGAACGTATATTTTCTTTATCCTGCAAAAGATAAAGTCTCTTAAAATGAGACACAAACAGAATTCAGGAACGTTTATCCGCTCCTAAATTCTGTTCAAATGGATGCCTCCATTATACACCATATTGTACAAAAAATCATTCAAAACCGAATGTTTTTTGGTGTTTTTTAACAGTCATTCATTTGGTAGCATTTTGTCCTTATAGGTGGGAATTTCTACAGGGTAAATCTGCCGACCATCGTGTTGAGGTTCTCAACAAATTCCTTGCAATCGCCTGATTTCGAAGAAGTTTCGTTTGCTTCCGAAACCATTTCCGAAGTCTTGCCCGTGATATCCGAAATACCTGATGCGGCTTCACTCATCGTGTTGCTGATTTCGCTTATCGAACCCATTACCGTGGACAGGTTATTGTTAAGAGTGATAATACCTGACTTGATGGAATCCATTGTTTCTTTGAAATTGTCCGCATCATTCTGATACTGAACGGACACTTTGCTGAAGTTATCGTAATCTTCGATAACGGTTGTTTCAAGGAAACTGATACTCTCGCGAAGGCACTCTGTCATATTGTTTACGGCAACATTAACTTCCATTACGATGTTATTGATATCGTTAACAGTACCGGATGTCTGCTCTGCAAGGTGGCTGATTTCCGTAGCAACAACGGCAAATCCTCTTCCTGCATCGCCGGCTCTTGCAGCTTCAATCGAAGCATTGAGTGCAAGGAGGCTGGTCTGATCGGATATTTCCATTACGGTACCTGTAAGTTCGTTAATCTTGTTAACAGCTTCGGCAGCTTCGATTGCAATATCGGATTTTCTCTTAACGGATTCGTAAATCTTTCTTGTGTTCTGGGTTGCCTTGTCCGTATCCGAATTAAGCTTGGTAGCTCTTTCCATAACTTCTTTGGACATGCTTGCGCCCTTGATTGTTGTTTCCTCGATATCCTTGGACTGCTGTTTCATTACACTGATGTTTTCGCTTATAACAATCGTGGATGCCGAAGTTTCCTCCATGCTTGCGGCAAGAGTTTCGGTTGTATGGAAGTTTTCTTCACATTTTCCGTTAACACCGCTTGAAAGATTCAAAAGTTCGTCTACATTTACATCGATACTGTCTGTTGCATTTGAAATGCTTCCGATGATTTCCGAAAGACTTTCCTGCATTTCCTGAATTTCTCTTGCGATAACACCGATTTCATCGTTTCTTCTGCAAAGTCTTTCGATGTTATTGTTTTTACGAAGGTCAAGACGTGCGGTACTTGAAATACTGGGTACAAGATTTTCGAGGGCTCTTAACATTCCGCTTACAATAGCAATTCCAAGAATCGAGAATACTAAAACAAGAATTACGGAGATAATGATAAGTTTATTTCTTAAAGCAAAAACGGGTTTCATCATTGTCTTGTAATCGGCTGTCACAACTATGATGTTTCCTTTGCTTGTAAAAGCATATCCGGCAAGTTTGTCTGCGCCCTTGTATTCATAAACAACCGCATCGGGTGTAACTGTTTTGCCTGCCTCGATATCTGCTACTATACCCTTAACCGCTGCATTTTCAACAGGCTGACCGATCTTATCGGGATTGGTATGATAAAGCATTGTTCCGTCGGGACTTACCATATATCCGTAAGAGCCTTCAACACCGGAGATTTCGATTTCGCCGATGAGCTTATCATAATCTATATGCATGAAAGTATTGTAATCCGCTGTAACTACAAGGATGTCACCGTTCTTAGTGAAAGCGTATCCGGCGAGTTTGTCAGCTCCTTTGTATTCGTAAATACAGTAACCGTTTTCAACTTTTTCGCCCTTTGCAAGACGCTCCACGATTCCGGAAACAGCCGCATTTTCAACTTTGTTTCCGATTTTTTCCGTAGTGGGATGATAAAGCATTTCGCCTGTGGAACTTACAAGATATGCATATGAGCCTTCAACACCGTTAATGTCCATGCTTCCTATCGTTTTGGTAAGAGTAGGAACATCAAGTTTGTCTGTTTTCTCATAATCCAGCGCAAGATTGATGGCAGCCGCCCCTTCTTCCGCAAGGTTCTGTGCGTAAGAACCGTATGTATTCTCACCTAGTTCAACCGCAAAGTCGATGCCGCTTACAGCCTCTTCTGCGAGGTTACGTGCATACGACATATAGGTATCTTCCATGGAATTTACGATACTTCTTATGGATATAACGATAATACTGATTCCGGGTACCATAAGTGCAATGATAAAAAGAATCGCTATCTTGGTACTCATCTTACTTGCAAAACCGACTTTTGTAGATTTTCTGTCTCCGTTAGCCATACTTTTTTCCTCTCTTTTTCAGTAATTCAGGATAGTTTTTTACAAAATCATAGAAAAATTATACTTCCAAGGTGGGTTTATGTAAATATAAAACAAAAGATGGCGGTAAAACAATAATAATTTCGTGATTATGCACAAACAAAAGAGTTTTCTTTCGCAAAAATAACAATAAAAAAAGAGGTTTTCAAGCCTCCTTTTCGGGTATGACCGTATGTCTGTAAAATATGCTTAATATTCTAAACGATCACATTCAGTTTTTCGCCGTTCAAAAACGCCTTAAGATTATTTGCAACACCCTGAATCAGTCTTTCTCTTGCTTCCACGCTTGCCCATCCGATATGCGGTGTAATTATCATATTCGGCGCGCCAAGAAGAGGATTGTCTTCCTTCATGGGTTCTTCGGATACCACATCAGCCGCAGCGCACATGACCTTCCCGCTTTTTAACGCATCGGAAAGATCTTTTTCATCAACAAGATTTCCTCTCGATACATTGATAATTATTACTCCGTCCTTCATCCTGGCGATATTTTCCGAACGAATGATTTTTTCAGTCTTGTTGGTAAGCGGGCAGTGAAGCGAAATAATATCGGATCTTTTAAAGAGTTCGTCTTCTGTTACAAATTCGATATTTCTCTCTTTCTCATACTTCTCGGGATGCGCCGTTAAAACAATCACTTTCATTCCGAAAGCAAGAGCTATGTCCGAAACCCTTTTTCCTATATTGCCGTATCCGACTATACCAAGTGTTTTGCCGTTTAATTCGATTGCTTTGTCAAGCCAGTAGCAGAAGATTTCAGATTTAACCCAGTCGCCTTTATGTACGCTTTCATTATGAAGTGCTAAGTGATTAACGCTTTCAATGATAAATCCCCATGTCAGCTGTGCAACCGCCTCTGTACTGTACGCGGGAACATTAGTTACGGTAACGCCGTGCCTTTTTGCCGCTTCAAGATCTATTACATTATAGCCTGTCGCGCATACACCGATATACTTTAGATTCGGGCATAAGGAAAATGTCTTTTCATCAAACACGACCTTGTTCGTAAAAACCACCTCTGCATCACCGATATGTTCAAGCTTGTCTTTTTCGGTGGTATTGTAATAAATCTTTGTATCGATAATATCCGTGATCGGTTTTAAGGAAATATCACCCTTGTTTACCGCACCTTCTTCTAGATATACCGCTTTCATTTATGCTTCTCCGTCCGTCTTTAAAGGTGTTTCGGATTCATTAGATTCAATTACCCTGTTAAAGAGATTAGCAAGGTTATTTGTCACTATATCCCATCTGAAATACGAATCCACATATTTCTTTCCGAGCACACCCATTTCTTTTCTGATTTCCTCGTTTTCGAGCATGTAATTAAGGCATCCTTCGAACTCGAAATAATCTTCGTAATAAAGACCTGCATTGCTCTTTCTGCAGTGTCCTTTAAGTACCTCGCATTTGCCGTTTACAATAACGGGAGTTTCCACCTGCAGTGCCTCGAGAACCGAAATCGAAAGGCTCTCAAACTGAGAAGGCAGAATCAGTGCTCTGGCGTTAACGATTCCCGCGAATTTATCCTCTTCGCTTACGAATCCGAGATTCACTATGTCCGGATGGTCGGGAACTTTGGTGACCTCTTTTCCCATGAGAAGAAGTTTCAGATCATTATCGTTTCTCTTTTTGTATTCAAGGAAATATTTAAAAAGAAAATCGCATCCCTTGCCGATATCTATTCTTCCGACATATATGATATAATTTCCGTATTTTTTCAGAAAATCTTCTTCGCTGTCCTTTTGGACTTCGGGAAGATCTATTCCCACCGCGGTAACGGTATTGTCGATCCCGGAATTTCTGAAAAGTCTTTGTACGAAAGCCTTTTCCTCATCCGTAAGGAATACGATTCCTTTGCACTTTTTGAAAACATCCCTGTACACACTGTAGTAAATATACGGTTCATCATGTGCGGTCGGGATAAGTACGGACTTGTCAAAAACTTCCCTGATCCCCATACAGGTCGAATAATAAAGATACGTAACAAAAACAAAAAGGTCGTAATCGTCTTTGTGCTCTCTGATGTAATCTATAAGATCCAAAGAATAAGGTCCCTGTTCATCGACCCATTTGAACTCATCTTCTTCGGTTCTGTATTTTCCTTTTCTGTTAAGTTCTACAGAAATACGCGCAAATTTCTTCATGTCGCGCTCTTTTTTTGTGGCAAATCTTCTTACGGTAACCCCGTTGATCTGCTCAACATCTTCCTTGTAATAATTCTTCCAGGTAATGTAATCGAGCGCTTTGGTCGTCAGGATTTCCACTTCGAATTTATCCGTTAAATGCTCGGCTATAAGCCTTGCATAATATTCGCTTCCTCCGACGACTTCCATGCCGTATCTCTGGTTTATGATTGCTATTTTTTTCATTTTTCATTAAGCCTCGGTTCAAATTTGGTGAGATAATCCCACAATCTTCCCGCTATTTTTTCATATTCCATTTCCGCTAAAATCTTTTTCTGATTCTCACGAATAGTTTCGATGAGTTCTTTGTGATCCATCAGATAATTCATCATGCCCGCAACTTCAAGCGGATTCTTCTCTTTCATCAAAATTCCGCCGTTTCCCAGCGTATCCTTAATCGCGGTTGAATCATAAGCGATAATGGGAATTTCGAAAAACATCGCTTCAATAAGCGGAATGCAGAAGCCTTCATGCTCGCTCATGCAGACAAAGAGATCCGCGCTCTTAAAAGTGGCAATGACTTCTTTGAAAGGAAGATGACATGTGAAAGAGACATCCTTTACGCCGAGTTCTTCCACAAAACTTACAAGCTTGTTGTAATATCTGTCACCTTTGTCATAAGAGCCCAAAAGAATAAGACGGCTGTCTGGATTGTAATATTTTTGGTAATAATGGAATGCAAGTATCACGTCTTCCTGCTTTTTGTTGGGTGCGATCCTTCCGACAAAAAGAATGTTGGTTTTTCCGTCGTCATAACGCTTTAACGTTTCCTCATCCGGACTCTTTTTATAATCGTCAAAAGGAATGATAATGGGAAGAATGTCGATGGGGCATGTATAACCGTAAGAAATCAGATCATCCTTGTTAAACTGCGAAACAGCCAGACAGTATTCCGGAGCATCCTTTAATTTCTTTACCTGCTCTATGCCTCTCGCACTTGCGTTGTAAGCGATGTTATTGTATTCTTCAAAGAATTTCGGCGGAGTAATGTTGTGATAAATAAATATCTTTCTTCCGGGAAGCGAGCAGATATATTCGTTGTACTTCCACTCAATCGAAACGTGGATCAGAAGAATATCCTCGTCACAGGAAGGAACCTTGTTTCTTGTAATATTCTTTGCCATGTTCGGATCAAACTTTTCCGCACAGAATTCGTAGTAAATGCATGTATTTATATTCTTTTCTTTTCGAAGGAAATTGTGTATGGCAAGCACATCATTTCCCACTCCGTCACCGCGCTTTAAAGTCGGTGTAAACTGAAATATCCTGATTTTGCTCATTATCTGTTATCTTCCTTCAATTTCTCTTCAAGCACTTCTATTCTTTCGTTGAGTTTCTTTATCGTCTCATCCTGCATTTTGATATATGCCGTCATTTCGTTAAATCCTCTTGTAACAGACATATTCATGTCATTTTGAAGCGAAAATCTGGGAATGATCGCGAAATTGGTGAGTTTTCCGACAATCTTCTTTATTCCCTTTCCTCTTCCCTGAATGGGAATATAAGCGGGAATATTCCACTGCTGGTTTATTTTCCTGATTATTTCCATATATCCGTTCATTGAAAATTCATGTTCTTTATCATAAAGAAAATCCGAGCTCTCAATGGCAGACACTTCACTGAAACTGAGTTCGCTCTCTTTGAGTCCCCTCTCTTTAATGTCATTGCGGATTTCTTCCATTATCTGTTCAATATTGATTTCCATCAGAACTTTATCCCTTCTTAAAGTACATTTGTTATTTCGAAAATACATATGCGTTATGTAAAAATATGCATTTATTTTTCGTTTGCAGATCTTTGCCGGAAATCATTTTAACGAGCCTTATTTCCGTAAAAAATCAAATTATTCCGTTTTTTGCAAACACTTACTATAATATATCATTTAACCTGATTGGGCAACAAGCACAGTTTGTCAAAAAGAGTCCGCGGCTTGCCGCAGACTCTTCGATTTTCTTTGTATGTAAAAATATCTGTATTTTCTTTTCCGAAATTTTGCAGACTTGAGATTTATCTGTATTTTCTTTCCGGGAATTTTGTGTAATAAAGTTTTTTGTTTCTGTACATTCTTTCGTCAGCCTGTCGCATCGCAGAACGAATGTCTTCGCCGGGTTTTACCATAAACATTCCGAGCGCGAAACTTATACCGCCGTCGGCAGATTCCGATCTTTTATTTAAAAGATTGACTTTTTCAACAATTTCCTCTTCTTTGAAACCGGTGGTCAAAACCATGAATTCATCTCCGCCGGCACGGTAAATATCCGAACCCGGGAATGCTTCGCACAATTCTTTTGTTGCATTCTTTAAAAGTTCATCTCCCGCATCATGTCCCTTCTCGTCATTTACCTTTTTCAGACCGTTCAGATCGGCAAATATAACCGCATACATATCCGATGCTCTTCTTTTTCCGGATGCAATGGCGTCAATATCGTTATTCATGGTATTTCTGTTCATCACACCGGTAAGAACATCCATCGAGCTGATTATTTCGAGTTTTTCGAGCAATTTTAAGTTGAAAATTTCGGATGCGATAAAGAAAGATGTAAGTTCAAGCGTTTCTTTTATCTTCACCGTATTCTCGTCGTTAAAATTCAGCGCCCACATATATCCGAGTCTCTCGCCGTTATAATTTAGCGGGAACAAGACAATATTTCTGATATTTAATCCCGCAAGAGATTGATACCACATCGGATTGACATTCTTAAGCCATTCCCAATCATGCCTGTCTTTTAAAATAACACAAGTGCTGTCTCCGAGAGTCTCTCCCCATGAATTCGCCACATCATAGAAGTCCTCATCCTGAAAGGAATCAAAATTCGCAAGCTTCAGTTCGGGATTTATCGAATGACATAAAGCAGAACACTTTTTCTGCTTGTCATCTATAAGCAGGATACTGCAAAAATCCGACTGGCAGATATTTCTTAAATCATCTGTTACTTCCTGAAATTTCTCTTTGGCATCTTTTGCATCTCTTAATTTAAGGCAGGTATTAATAACCGCCCGTGATGTTTCGGCAGAAAGATTTGCCCTCTGCTCGGAATTCGCAGTCGGCGTAACGTCATACGTATAAAGACAGTATCCTACGTTTTCCCTGTCAGATATCTGCGGAAGCAAAATGAGATTTAGCCAGAGTCCCATCTGCGGAAGCTCAACATATGTGTGAAGCGGCTCTCCGAGAAATGCACTTCTGTAGCAAAAATCCTCAAAATTCTTCTCCTTGGGAAAATATTCTTCATATGGTGAATCCGGAACAAAAGGACGATGAAGATTTCTTTCCATTTCTTCATAATGCGCCTTGTTTCCGTCCACAATGCGAATATTGCCATATTCATCATCCGAAAATTTTTCTACCGAAATGATACAGGATTTGCTTTTCTGTGATTCCAGTACCTTTTTAAAATCCATTTTATCCCCTCATCCTTAAACATTTTATCAGATAAACAGCGTTTAAATCGCTTTTTCGAAAGTGAGTTTATCCGTATTCGCCTGATCTGTCAGTTTCTTTTCGGATCTGTTTACCATTTTCAGCATATAGCCCGCATAAACGATTATGAACGAAAGCACTATGGCCGAATTGATGATCCAAATATAATTCCTCCGAAAATCCCTACAAATATATATCGGCTTCCAAGGACGAAACATTAATATGTTTTATTTTTTCCCTATGAAGTTGATGAGAGCTCATGGGATGTTGTAATATATTTATGTATTTATGTAAAAAACTTTGTGGAAAACCGGTATGAAAGACAATTTCGAAAGATTTGACATGGCCGCTTTTCCGGTTCGCACAAAATGGTATTTAAGACCTCTTACTTACATTCTGAGTGCTCCGGATGTCGCAAAACACAAATGCAAAATAACAAAAGTCAATGTCGAAGGTTTAAAACCTCCGTTTGTTCTGCTTTGCAATCACAATGCTTTTATGGATTTCAAAGTTGCCACAAAAGCTATTTTCCCATGGCGTGCAAACTACGTTGTCGCAATTGACGGAGCTTTCCGAACTTGAAGCCGTAAACGGCGATACTGAATTTTCTCATATTCCGGACTGGTACGAATGGGAAAGAGCAAACGTAAAACGCGAAGTTGAAGAAGGCAGATATTCATCGGGCGAACTTCCCGTCAGAGTCGATACTCTTCCCAATGCAAAGAAATTCATACCTCTCGGAAAAGGAATAATGATTCACGACATGAACGGTTTTGTTGTTAAAATCACAGACGATGACGGCGACTCTCATGAAATGGTCAAAAACGTGCCCTCTCTTTATTCCTGTCATATCGAATATGAGTATCTCGGCAAATTCGGAGACTGTGTCGATCTAAATACATTAAAAGATACGGTTTATGAGCTTATCGAAAAGGATAAACTCCAGAATCTGGATAACGGCGAATTCTATAAGCTTATAAACAATGATTAATTCCACCTGCGGATAATGTAAGGGACGGATGCATCTGCACCCGTCCCTTTTTAGTTCAGAAAAAAACACACAATTATTTATTTAAGGATATTCCTGTCTTTTTTATATTTTTAAA
>JAIKXN010000052.1 GCA_024684055.1 Lachnospiraceae bacterium
GGAACTCGGCTGCATGGTTTCGTGGATAAAAAATGCGGCTCATAACTCAAATATTGACAGACCGGAAGAAGTTAACCGCGAGATAGAAAAGTTCCTTAAAAAACTGTAATATGAAATGGTAAAACTACCGGACGAGGAAATAAAAATGAGTTTATTCGGCAAAATGATAATAACCCGTAAAAGTGATAAATTATCAAGAGAAAAAATCGATAAGATACAAAAGAAGCGCCTCAAAAAAATTGTAAAAACGGCAAAAGAAAAAAGCCCTTTTTACAAAAAGCTTTATGCGAATATTGGAGAGGATTTCACGCTTAAGAATCTTCCGCCCGTCAGCAAACCCGAACTTATGGCGAATTTCGACGATGTTCTGACCGACAGAAACGTTACCATGAAAAGAATAGACGAATTCACAACGAATCTTGACAATATCGGCCGAATGATCGACGGCAGATATCTGATCTTCAAAACTTCGGGTTCAACCGGCAATCCGGCCGTAGTTCTTTATGACAAAAACAATATCGACGTTTCATCTGCGGTTGCGGCTTTTCGCACCTTCGCAAGAAAAGAGGATTTCAAAAAATTCATGAAGCACGGAAAGAAAACCGCCGGAGTATTTGCGGATTACGGTTTTTATTTAGCTTGCGGAATGTCGAGATATCTTCAGCTGAAAATGCCGAAGCAAAAGACCAAGATCACGGTTGATGTGAATGCTCCCGAAGAACAGATAATAAAGAGCCTGAATGATTTCGAACCTGCAATGCTTAGCGGTTATCCGTCAAACCTTGCACTTCTTGCGGATTTTAAGGAACTGAATATAAAACCCGATGTTGTGATTACGGGAGGCGAACTTCTGACCGATGAGATCAGAAAGAAGCTTACCGATAAATTCGGATGTTACGTGCAGACGCATTATTCGTGTACGGAAGGCGGGGAGATAGCCTGCGAATGCGAGGAGAAACATCTGCATATCAATGAAGACTGGGTAATCGTTGAACCCGTGGACAAAGATTACAATCCTGTTCCTTTCGGAGAGATGTCCGACAAAGTTCTGATAACGAATCTTTCCAATTACATACAGCCTTTTATACGCTACGAATTAACTGACCGTATTATCGTACATGATGAAAAGTGCAAATGCGGCCGTACAACGCGCTGGCTTGAGATTGAGGGAAGAACGGATGATATTCTTGAGTTTTCGAATGGTGTGAAAATAGCACCGATGTCGCTTTACAAGGTGCTGGAGGAAGTGAAATCCATCAGAAGATTCCAGTTTGTTCAAAGAAGTGCCGACAAAGCGGAACTCAGGATGATTTCGGATACGCCGGATGAATCTTTCAGGGAAGCCCAAAAAGATCTGGAAACCTTTTTTGAAAGTAAAGGAATAAAAGTCGAAATCGTAAAATCCGAATCATTGCCCGAGGCAAATAAAACCAGCGGAAAATTTAAACATATATATCGCGATTTTCAATAATCGACTTTAATCAGACAGAGACCCTGAGCGGGGGCGCATGCTCCTGCTTTTGCTCTTTCTTTTGCTTCAATAAGCGAAGGCATGGAATCCGCACTTCGTTTTCCTTCTCCGACTTCAAGGAGAGTGCCTGTCATAATTCTTACCATATGCTGTAAGAATCCGGTTCCGTGAAAAGTGAGCGTGAGATAATCGCCGTTTTTCTCTATATTGATAGAATCCACCTTTCTGACGGTGGATTTTTTCATTTTGGGATTCGAACAAAAAGAAGCATAGTCGTTTTCGCCGATAAGAAGCGAAGCGGCTTTTTTCATAGCGTCGATATCGGGTTTAAAATCAAGCGCATAAACGTATTTTCTGTCGAAAATGGGTTTTGTGTCGCCAACATAACAGGTATATCTGTAAGTCTTGCCGCGGGCATTGTATCTTGAGTGGAATCTGTCGGATGCGATTTGGCAGGAATCAACGCAGATATTTTCAGGAAGATAGCGGTTAAGATAATCTCTGACCTTTTCCGGATCGGTATCGATCGGAAGATGAGCGTTGCAGACATAACCCCTCGCGCTTACCCCGGCGTCGGTTCTTCCGCAGCCGATGACTTCGACTTCTTTTTCGACCATTTTTGAAAGAACTGTTTCTATTTTTCCCTGAATGGTTTCTTCGACTTTGGGCTGGTGCTCCCAGCCGAAATATTTGGTTCCGTCATATGTGAGAATGAATTTGTAATTCAAGGCAATGCGACCTCCGTTTTTCGATTAAACACAGATATTATACTGTGAAATGCCTTTAATATTCAACCTTTGAAAACTCTGTCAAAAAAATCACAATCG
>JAIKXN010000141.1 GCA_024684055.1 Lachnospiraceae bacterium
AAATGAAAAGAATATATGTAAATGAAGAATGGTGTCTGGGTTGTCATTTGTGCGAATACAACTGCGCATTTGCAAATTCCGGACTGGAAGATATGGCGGACGCACTTAAAGGAAAAACAATTTATCCGAGAATTCATGTCGAAGGCAATGACAAGATTTCTTACGGTGTTTCCTGCAGACACTGCGAAGATCCCATATGTATAAAGAGCTGTATAGCGGGCGCGATCAGCAAGGAAAACGGAGTAGTCTGCATCGACAGAAGCAAATGTGTCGGATGCTTTACATGCGTACTTGTTTGTCCTTACGGTGCACTTGCTCCTTCTGAAGAAGGCACAATGCAGAAGTGCGAACTCTGTACAAAGAACTCATGCGGCGAACCTGCATGTGTAAAGGGCTGTCCCAACAATGCCATTGTATATGAGGAAAGATAATTGTTTCAAAACAGATTTCAGTTCTAAATGATTTTAGTCAGGAAGGAAATACAAATGAACGAATACGTTATAATAG
Organism: Lachnospiraceae bacterium; assembly: GCA_024684055.1. GTDB lineage: Bacteria > Bacillota > Clostridia > Lachnospirales > Lachnospiraceae > UBA3766. Next base: position 508 of record JAIKXN010000141.1, read on the forward strand.
GTAATTCCACGGCAGCAGTCGGATGTATAGAAGGAATAAGAAGCAAAGACAAAGAAGGAAAAATAACAGTTATTTCCAAAGAAAATCATAAAGTATACGGAAGACCGCTTATTTCATATTATTTACAGAAAAAAACAGACCTCGAAAAGATGAACTACAGAAAAGAATCTTTTTATGAAGACAACAATGTAGAACTTCTTCTTGGTGTAAGTGCAGAGAAAATAGATACGGAAAAGAAAATGGTAATCACGGATACAAAAGGGGAAATCCCTTACACAAGCGTATGCGTGGCAACCGGTTCGAATCCTTTTGTTCCCCCGTTTGAGGGACTTGAGAGTGTTGAAAAGAAGTTCTCTTTCATGACGCTTGACGATGCTCTCGAACTTGAAAAAGCAATAGATGAAACCTCCAGAGTTCTTATCGTCGGTGCAGGTCTTATCGGACTTAAATGTGCGGAAGGAATCAAGGACAGAGTAGCCTCGATTACGGTCTGCGATCTTGCCGACAGAGTGCTTTCGAGTATTCTTGACAGCGAATGTGCGGCAGTGATTCAGAAGAGACTTGAGGAGAACGGCATAGCATTTCTTCTTGGCGACAGCGCTACAAAATTCGACGGCAAAAAAGCTTTCATGAAGAGCGGTAAGGAAGTCGATTTTGATGTTCTGGTACTTGCGATCGGTGTAAGAGCAAATATATCTCTGGTTAAAGATGCAGGAGGAGAAACAGACAGAGGAATCGTTATCAATACGAAATCCGAAACATCGGTTAAAGATGTATATGCAGCAGGCGACTGCGCACAGGGATTTGATTCTTCGACAGGTTCAAGCAGGGTCCTTGCAATCCTTCCGAATGCTTACATGCAGGGACATACGGCAGGCGTAAACATGGCAGGCGGAGAAGAAACGCTTGACAATGCCATCCCGATGAACTCGATCGGATTCTTCGGTGTGCATATTATGACAGCCGGAAGATATGACGGCGAGATGAAAGAAGAAAAAGGTGAAGGATACCTTAAGAGATTTTTCGTTGAAGACGGAAAACTTATCGGTTTCATTATTATAGGACAGACTGAGAGGGCAGGTATTTACACATCCCTTATCAGAGAAAAAACTTCGCTTGAAAGCATTGATTTCGATCTGCTTTCAAAGGTGGCTACGACGGTTGCGTTTTCAAAAGAAAGTCGTGGAAAAAAGTTTGGAGGTGTGGTATAAAAATGATAATTGATGCTAAAGAACTCGGATACAAAGAATTAAACGAAAAGCTTCGTGAGTCGGGCAGGGAGATCAGAATTACCGAATGCCTCGGACAAAGATTCATAGCCGCAGGGATGAATGACAAGGATATTACCATCGAAGGCATTCCCGGAAATGCTCTCGGCGCATATTTAAACGGAGCTACGATTAAAGTTGAAGCCAATGCACAGGATGCAGTCGGCGATACCATGAACGAAGGCAAGATCATTATTAACGGTAACATCGGAGATGCTGCCGGATATGCAATGAGAGGCGGTAAAATATTCGTTAAAGGCGATGCCGGTTACCGTGCCGGAATTCATATGAAAGCATACAAAGAAAAAATTCCCGTAATGGTAATCGGAGGATGTACCGGAAGTTTTCTCGGCGAGTATCAGGCGGGTGGAGTAATTATTGTTCTTGGCCAGACACTTAACGAGAAAAAGGGATTTGATAAGACACGTAAAATTGTCGGATT
>JAIKXN010000147.1 GCA_024684055.1 Lachnospiraceae bacterium
CCCGTATTAAAATCAATCATGGCTTTCTCGCCGTTTAGGTCGGTAACTTCAATTTCACGTTTGAACTTTATCGGTTTGGTTAATTCCATGTTCGTTTTTCTCCTTTTTGCGCTTACGCTCATCCCAGTTTTTTAAGAAACAGCCGAAGGAAGCGGCTACGGCAGATAACACAACGGTTTCTTTGTCTATATTATATTTTGTTTCTTTGATTTTTTCAATCAGTTTTTCGATTTTTTCTTTGTCAAGATAATCATATAGCTTAGGGTACTTCAGATATGAGAACAATAAATCTTTTTCGCTGTCAAAGTACTTGCTTACCCTGTATGCATAATCTGCGGCCTGAGCTCCTCTTCTCTTTACATTATCAAGTATTTTGTCACTGACGATACCCTTCAGGTAATCACGTACTGCACGCCTTTCCTTTCCGTTTTTTACGAAACAGTCTATCGGCATTGAAAGGCATAACTCGATCATATCTTTGGACAGAGTCGGATCGATAGACAGAAAACCGAAATAAAAGCTTGAACAGGTATCATAATAGCCGAAATCCTGAAATGTGACAGGCATGAAAATAAAATTTCTGCGACGCTTTTTTGTATCTGCCGAGTCGCAGCCCTGGCTACGCAGGATTTTTATCTCACGTTTTTTGACGGCATATAAACGTTCCTTGTCTTTGCGGAGAAAGCAGGTCATTAAGTTGGAGCTTATCCTGAGTCTGTGCCATAGGATCCTTAAGTAAGCCTTAAGCAGTCGAAAACGCTTTGCCGGGAACGAAGTACAAAAGGCGTTAGCTTCTTTTAACGCCTTGATAAATCTGAAGCTTACTGCTTTTTGATGAACATAGGAGAAAATCCTCCCATATGAGATTGTGGCATTCCCGAACTGTCCATTATAGATGATGGAACAGTCATCATTGACGGCGGCATTATGCAGCTCGTGGAAATAAAATTCATTTACAACCGATTTTAAAGGCTCTTTGAAAATCTCGGAAGATTTTTCGATGAAGGAAATACATGAGCCTTTTTCCGGATATATGAACCGGCACTCGATATTAGGATATTTTTCTTTGTTGTAAAGTACTTCTTTTGTTTCGTTTTCAATATAAAAAGGTGAATTTTCGGGTTTGTAATCCGGCATAGGTACCTGAGTATAGCTGAAAAGAGTTTTCCCTTCTTTTCCCAGCTGTTCTGCTGCAAAAGAAGCTATTGAAGAAGAATCCAAACCGCCGGAAAGCAATACTCCGTGATTTTTTCTTGCGCGGAGAGTTGAGGTTACACAGTTCCTGAAGGTATCGACAAAAAGTTTTTTAAAACCTTCGTCGTCGAGGTCCTTTCTTTCTTTTATGTTCAGTGGGTTCCAGTAGGTCACTTCTTTTGACGAAAAGGTTGACAGGTCAATATCAACATAGGTTCCGGGAAATACTCTGAAAACGTTTTTTAAGAAACATCTGCCTTTGAGAAGACCCGTTGCCGGAGACATGTCCCCATATGCATTACACAGCCATTCCTCATCAAGTTCGGCGTCATTCCCCAGAAGTTCTGTCAGGATTTCCATCGAATTTGAAAAAAACAAAGCATTATCTTTGAAAGTATATGCGAGATGACGTTGAGCCACATGATCGGTGATAAGATAACAGTGCTTTTTGTCAAGGTCGCATATGGCCATGGAAAAGATGCCCTTGATATGGTTGAGAAAGTCCGGTCCTAAAAACCTGTATGCATAAAAGACCAGCTCGGCGTCTCCCTTTGTGGCAAGAAATTCTTCCTCGATCCCGTTTCGGGAAGCAAGAAAGCTTATTAAGCCGTCGCGATTAAAAAGGAATACGTCTCCCGTATAGTAGGTATTTGTTTTTTTGTCACAAGCCGGCGAAATATCGTTGACAGCCTCGTTGGTAAAGTATTGGTGACCACATGTAAGATACAGACCGGATGCGAGAATTTCCTCAAAACGGTCTGTTTTATATGTTCCGGTTATTTTCCTGATGCAGTCTTTCGTATTTTCCGGTATCGACTGACTGGTGTCTTGTAGTAATATACCTGAAATTGCGGCCATTTCCAGTCATCCTTTCGGTTTAATAGATTTAAACTTCCGTATGTCATCTTAAAGCGGAGCAAATGATCTGACGTGATTTGCGGCACGCCTGATCCCTCGGATAAAAGCCGTCGGGATTACGGCGGGATTTTCAGTCATATGAGATGTGGGAAGCTTTGCTTAAGTAACTCTCTATGACGGAACACATCTCTTCAACGGTATCCTGATTATTCGGACGCATTATCCTTACCACTCTGATCTTTGAGGACAGTTTGAGCGTTGCTGCCATTACATTGTTGGGAAAACCGTCGGACTCAAAAAGCGGATTCATAAAAAGATTGTCCAATATGGTTCTTACTTTATCAAGACCGGATTCTTCCCGATGCTTCAGGGACGTGATGTTTGATCCGATACCGATACTGAAAAGGAAAGCGAGAGGATGAGGAGCATTCTCGAAGTGTTCAGTATTAAGATAGGCAAACTTATCCTTGTCTTCATCTATATATTTCAGCCTGGTCTTGTCGTTGACGGTTTCCGCAACATTACGGCACATTTTCTGAACGGGAAAGGCGGGGTGCAAAAGAAAAGAGTCTTTCTCTGACAGAAAGGCAATGTCATCATTCAGGAAGCGGTAGCCTCTTTCCAAAAGCTTAAATGCGGTTGTGGATTTTCCGGCTCCGCTGTCACCGCAGATGAGAAAAGCCTGCCCATTCCCGAAAAGCCCGGTGCAATGGATACCGAGGCCGTCCCTTTGATAAAAAAGAAATGCGAGACCCCATCCGAGTATAAATGCGGAAAGTTCAATATCGGACGGTGTCCCTTCGGGATAAACATTTATTTCATGACCGTATTTTATTGTAATATATCCGATCCTACTTTTAAACCAGCAAAAATTTTTTGAGTATTCTGATGTAAGCGGTTTCTTTGCTATCAGATCGTCAGGAGTCAGGCTGTTCCGTCGGATCGTAATTTCGCACGGAGCATCATCCGGCAGCCTGCAGATATCATCCGCAATGAGCAGATCGATATCCGAACATATGCTTAAAGCGTATAATAAATATTTTTTCATAAAAAAAGTCTTTCAATTTTGATAGAATCCTTGCAATTTAAAAAACAATGTGATATTATCTTCCCATAACAAATATGAATTAATATTTTTTGGAGGTAAATAAAATGAAAAAGTGGGAAACACCTGATATGATGACTCTCAATGTAAATCAGACCGCTATGGGTGGCGAGGAGTTTACTGTTATTGACAGAAGATACAGAGATTCAAACAACAAAACTCATGCTGATTTCGGTGAGTTTACTTCAAGTGGCAAGCCGGTTCCTAAAGACGGAGTTACTTGGCTCGAATAATGCAGCATTATTAAAAAGGTAATCGCAAGGCAATGTTTGCGGGTTCTTTATATGAACCCGCTTTTTTATGGCAGACAGGAGCGTATTATAAGTCAGTTCTTAAAGGTTGTGACTACCGCATATTCTTTTAAGTCCGGTAGTATCCCTGTAACGATATACTGTCCCCATCTGAGCCAGGCATGCGCCAGCATTTTTCCGTCTTTGTCCTGCTTGATCCCCATGTACATTGTGGAATGAAGCTTTTTCCTGCAGAGAAGCTTTCTGGCGGTAAGAGCACGCACAAGACATTTGCTTTCCCATTTGGTGTTGTTGCACACACAAAGGACTAGCCTGCTTATCT
>JAIKXN010000156.1 GCA_024684055.1 Lachnospiraceae bacterium
CTCGCAGCGGTTTACAACAACATCTCCGCATTCTGCTGCATAAAAACCTGATCCTGTATTATTGTTCACGAATGAGTCCTGTGCGGAAACCTTTACAGCCACTCCTTTACAACGAATTCCATATCCTCCGTTTCCCAAAGAATTTACGTTTTTAACCTGAACGTCATTGGTTACTGTTTCAATATTCAGTCCGCTTGACACATTTTCACTGAATGACGTTCCTTCGACAGATACTTTGCCGATATTGCAGAGCGAAACTCCCGAGTGCTTATTCTTCTCATATGTTCCGTTTGTTATCGTTACCGAATCGCTTGTATCCGTCCTGAGGCCATTTTGTCCATTTGAAACAAATGCATCTTCGGCAGACGTTACGCTCTTGGTATTGTTAATTGAAGCTCCGTTTTTCTTGTTTTCATTGACATTATTCTGCTTAAGGTATAATCCTTCACAATCCTTTGTATAAATTCCGTGTTCAGTATTATTATTGGAATTTGATGTCATAACACTCGAAAACGAGCTGTTAATTATTCTGATTCCGCTCTTGCCGTTGTTATTGGACTGTGTACCTTTAATATTTATGCAATACTTCTTTCCTTCAGGTGCCGTAATTCCGTCTAAATTTATTCCATGTCCGATATTGTCGGAAACAGTACATCCTGTAATCGTAATAATAGAAGTTTTTGAAATAAGAAAACCTGAACCGTTATTTCTCATTGCATTCGATTTATTTATTGTTACAGTATTACTGCAATTTTCTATCGAGAAGCCGCTTGATCCGTTATCATAAGCGCAAACGGAAGTCATGTTTAATTTGCCCGTGCAGTCATAAATTTTCAACCCATAAGTATTGTTTTCATTTGCATTGACAGTATTAAATGATACATTTTCGCTGATACCCGTCATCTTGATACCGGTATTATTATTTTTAATCTCGCAATTACTTATGTTTATGTTTGGGCAATCCGTAACCATTAATCCGTTTTTTGCATTCCCAAGCATGTTCGATCCGTTAATATCTATGGTACCACCGCATTTGGAAAGATTGATCCCGTTAGAACAATTTGAAAATGTGCAGTTTTCAATAAGGATATTGCTTTCATTCTCTAAAAACAGGCCATGGCCGGCGTTTCCACTGCAGGTAACACCGCTCAGTTTGACATTTGTTCCGTCTTTCAAACGTATTCCTGCATTTTTGAAATTGACTATATTCAGATTCGACAAAACAATATTGTCGGTATTGCCATAAAACCTGAATACCGGCATATCCACATTGGCACCATCCCATGTACCGCCCTCAATAACGAGATTAGTCATGGTTCCGTTCCCGGTTGTATAAAAAATCGGAAAAGCCGTGTCATTTTGTGTAATAACGGCATCTGTAGCAACAATAACACGATCGTATCTTGCATTCAGTTTAACCGCAGAACAGTAATAATTTCCCGCCGGGATTATTACCTTGTTATACTTTTTTAATGCATCACGAAGTGCCTGTGATATATCGTCCCCGCTGTTTACCGAAAGAGTAATTTCCGGTTCTTCAGCCGAAACTCTGTCGGTAAGCAAAAGCATTACCGCTGATACACACATTAATGCCATTAATGTCTTCAGCAAAAACTGAAGCCCCTTTGATAAAGAACGTTTTTCCATAATTTTGCCCCCCTAATAATTATTTTGTAAATTCGCTGACTTTGTCTGACCTTTCGAATTTTACCCTGCTGTATTCTATTCCGGGCACATATTCAAACATATACAGCGAAAGTCTTATAAACTTACCTTTCGGCGTAAAAGTTACCACATGTCTGTATTCATTATTCTTTCCGAATTTTGATTTATCGAGAGTAATAAGCTGCTGTTCGAGTGCTTCTTTAACTTTCATTCCCGATACTGTTTTGAAAGTTCTGGTTATAAAAATAACTTCACCATCAGTCAGTAAGTCCGGATTTTCAGCTTTGAAATAAAATGAAAGTGTATATTCAGTATTTCCGCACTCACATAATTTAATAGGTTTTGACCAAAGCTGCGGTCTGTAATCTTCTCCATGTATTTTTCTGCAATCTACCACTCTGAGTCCGTTATACCGATTATATTCTATGGTCTCAAATCTGCCTTTTTTTCTGGGCCATTCTGCAATTCCTTTATTGAAAACAGAATCTTTCACCAGATTAACACCCGAAGGTTTCTTTTTCTTAATTTCAATTTTGGAAGAAATATCAAGAAATTTATTAAAACAGTCCCGGTAATACTCGGGATGAAAATGAACCAAATCATTGCCCAATCCAAAGAAATAGTCCTTATCCAAATAATATTCCTTCTCAAAATACAATGCTTTCAAATTATATTTGTTAATGGCATATTCATCCATCTCCGTCCATATCCGATTGATTGCATCGACATCCAGTTCCTCATTCAACTCCTCAATTCCGGGTGAAATATACATATTTCCATCTTTGTCCAATACAGTGTCTGTACCTTTTACTGTATTGATAACCACCTCTGTGCCGGGCAATTTTTCATTAACGAAAGCCATGAACCTATCAAAGCTGTTTTTCCATATAACCATGAATTCATCCCTGTTTTTTTGGTAACTGAATTCAGGTCCGATTGATTTCCATTCAATTATTTTCATATTCTTAAGGAAATTCATACCGGCAACTATATATTCGCCTTCGTAGAAACGTGCCCCAAATCTCGCATCAGCATAAAAGTCCAAAATAAGAATATCCGACTGTAAGCTTTCAAGCACCTTAAGCTCGGGTTTTTCAAATTCATAATACAGACGTTCTATCCTTCGGTCTCTTAATCCGGATTCAATAAGATTATTATGATTGTACTTCACCGGTTTGCTCATAACCGATAACATCGACGTCAAAGAAAAATATGCCTGAAGACTAAAATAATCTTTGTAATTCTCAATAAAATTCGAATTGAACATATCTCTCGAATGACATGAACCTATAATTGATACATTCATTTCATTCTCCTGCTGCGGTCCAAAAAGACCTGTTATATTTTTAGAAAATCAGTCTGATTTTCGTATTTTATAAAATAAAAGAAAAGACCACGCACCGTTTTTAATCCGTGACCGCCTCAAATCAACAATAAAAATCAATTTACCAATTAAAATTTCTTACTAAATTTATCGGTATTTGTATCTAATATTATAACACATAATAAGTTTTTTAATAGTTTTTTTCGCTGGAGAGAATTTTCTTATACACCCTTTCACAAAACCCGTCGGTATATGTCCACATTTTGTCGATTCTGTCCGAATATACGGGCTTTAATGCACAATCCTTCTTTATGTATCCGATAATGGTTCTGACAAGCTTTCTTTCTTTCGTGACTGTCTCGCCCATACCGTTCGTCTCATAATCAAAATACCCTTTTCTGTAGGTATGTTCTTCAAAGAATCTGTCCTTATCGAACTGGAAATAAATAACCGGTTTTTTTAAGAATGAAAAGTCAAAAGCCACGCTGCTGTAATCCGTCACCATCAGAGACCCTTTTGCAAAAGCATCTCTGTAAGACATGTTTTCATCCCATATTTCAACATTTTCCGGTATATTCGCATCTTTAAAGCAATCCGCCATCAGAGGATGGACCATGAAAGCAATTTTATACCCTTTTCTTTTGCAAACACGACGAAGTTTTAAATCATTCAGAAGCTTTACATAGTTTAAATAATAATCCGATTCTCTGAATCCTTTTTTCAGAGTCCATTTCATTGTATTATCATCTTCATCCCATGTCTGTTCCATAAGACCTTTTCGCCAACTCGGCATTATAAGGATTATTTTTGAATCATCATTGTACAGTTTGTCATACCTCGGCAATCCCGTAAGCCAGACTTCTTCTTCAGTATATCCGTAAGGGTAATCGAGAATCGAACGATATTCCTCTTCAGTGCTTGTAACAAATCCGGTAAATCCTGTATTAAATCTGTTTAACGTAAAGCTCATGTCATCTTTTATGACACCATGCTGAAGGAATATCATTTTGGGTCTGTGATAAAGATCCCTGAAATATTCCGCATATTCCCAGAATGGATTTTCAACTGCACCATTGCATTGAGACGAAATTATGCAGTCTGCCGTCAAAGCCAGTTCGAAATGCTGTTTTGAATACAAGGGAACCGTCTTTCCTACGCTTGAAATCTTTTTAAAATCATCCGATTTGTCGGATATAACATAATAACTGTCTATTCCCTCGAATTTCTGAACATATTCAAACAAAACAAGAGCATTGTCATCCGCTCTGTCCGGACGGTCCATGAATACCCACACCGGCTTGTGATCCGAACCGTTAAATTTATAAAAATAATCTCTTAAGGAACAGATACTTTCATAATCA
>JAIKXN010000119.1 GCA_024684055.1 Lachnospiraceae bacterium
ATTTCATCTTCGCTTACCTCTGTGCCTGTCCAGAACCACATCGGCTTTTTTCTGTTCCAGGCATAGATTCCAATTCCCGTAAACAGCAAACTGATAGGCACCATTACGACAAGCCATACTATTGTCTGACCCATAACAAAACTCCGTTTCCGAAAAACATATTTCATAAATTTTCAGAATAATTTTACCTTAATATTTTAACACAAAATGGCCCGCAGAGTCATCACCCCTGCAGGCCGTTTCAAAAATTTCACATTTTTTTCAATTTTTTTACGATATTGATTCTTTTCAAAAACATTTTTTCGATAAAAATACATTATCAAAAGACGTTTTTTATTTTTATATTAAACATTTCCGGGATATCAGTTATCACTGTAGTGATACTTCCTCATGCGGTTGGCAAAAAGCAGACAGTAAAGCGTTCCGGCTACCCCGAGAATAAACATCATTAGTGCCGCTCCCGAGCCTTTGCCGGTTCCGAACAAAAGACTCAACATTCCTTCTTTTCCGACCATAAAAGGTTCGCACACGTCGTCGACCATAAATCCGCCAAACAAAAGTCCGAGCGGAATGGTGAAAAACTGGAATGTATTTCTGCACGCATAAACCCTTCCCTGAAGATTTTCGGGAATTGAGTTTCGCATAATTACATTCTGATTCGTGCTCATTACCGGAACGAAAATCCATCCCAAAACCTGTCCGATGCACCAGATAACCGGGCTTCTGGAAAACGCCAGGAAGAAGTTTTCCGTTGCAAGTGAAAACAACATGCTAAGATATACGATTCTAACCCTGTTTTTTGGCTTTGGCATAACCGTTGCAAGTATGCTTCCCACAACCATTGCTATTCCCGAACACGAAGATACGATGCCGAGAATCGTGTTGCCGCCTCGCGGATTCGGAATGATAAGCGCGGGAAGCGTCGCATCAAATGCCGATGCAATAAAATTCACTCCCGACATAAAAAGAATCACATAGAAAATCATCGGATTCTCTTTTAGATAAACAATTCCTTCTTTTGCAAGTTTCAGCACGTTGCCATCGTTTTTTTGCTCATCCTTAGTTTCAGGTATTTTCACAAAAAACATAAGCGCAACAAATGTAATCGCAAAAGATGCAAGATCAACAGCAACAGCTGCATCAAGTCCCGCAAGTCCGTAAAGCGCTGCCGCAATAACCGGATTTCCTATGGAAACAAGCGACCTCGATAATGACTGAAGTCCACCGGTCTTCTGATAGTATTCTTTCGGAATGATTTTTGTATATGCAACCTCCGAAGCAGGCTGCTGTACCGTGTTCATAAGTCCCGAAAGAACGTTTATCAGGTAAAGATGCCATACTCTCAGATTGTCATTCCTGTAAAGGATAAAAATGACAATCGTTCCTGCTGCCGCAAGTGCATCACAGATTAACATTATTTTCTTCTTGTCGAACTTATCCGAAACCGCACCGGCGAAAATACTCATCACCACGTACGGCGCATAAGTGCATATCGTTAATGCTGCCGTGCCAAGCGCCGAACCCGTCTTTTCATAAAGCCAGAGTGTCAGTGCAAAGCTCGTTATTGCACTGCCTAACTGTGATAAACTCTGTGTAATCCATAGGATATAAAAATCCCGTAATTTGTGATTATTTATTTTATTTTTTCCCATTTCTTTGCTCCTTTTAATTTATTTCTGAAGAAGCAAAGCTCGAGGATATCTATTCCTCCATACAGTCTCCTCAAACTCTGCATGGAGCTGTTGCAATGCACATTCTCATGGTATGTTTCCTCCTTTTTTATTCATAATATATCAAAGGTTTCTTCCCTGATATTGTATAATTATACTACCTATTTTCTATTTTTTCATTAAGTCTATTCATTGCTTCTCTGACAGGAATGGGGTTTGCTCCCTGCTCAATTTCTCTTTCGGCTTTTTCGATTGCCTCATCAATTTTGTCCTGAATAAACTGTTCAGAAATCTCACTTTTAGAAATAATCGTCGACATACAAACGAACCTCCGTATTTATTATACTTTATTCTTAATGTGCAATATAGTAAAGAGGTACTGTTTAAAAAAAATATTGTGCTATAATTAAAAGGTTAAGTTTTTTACATGACTTAACTAAGAAAGGTAAATATAGGAAAGAGGGAAAAAATGAAAAAACCATTGAAACTTGCCGGAGCGGCTTTGGTGCTGGCGCTCGGCCTGACTTTATTCGCCTGTGATGACAGCGAATTTACTGACGAAAGCACTTCCAGTGAATACAGCGAAGATGAGGGAGAAGAAATCGCTGATTCCGATGATGCAAAAGAAGAAGATGCGGTGGCTGACATCGATGTAACCACAAGATGCGGTCTTCAAGTAGGTAAAGCCGAGGGAAATCTCGATGAAAATCCTACACGTAAAGTCAGAAGAAGCGTGAAGAATGTCGGTCAGACCGTAGGTACAAAACTTGACGGTTCTGCCCTTCCGCAGGATTTCTATATGTATCGTTCGGTACTGAACAACTCCTACAAAAAAGCTTACGATGAAATCTGCGCTGCACTTTCAAAAGGTGAACCCGTTATCGAAATGAGTACACCCGTCCCTGTAAACGATGTTTACAACGTATACTTTTCTGTCGTTTATGATCATCCCGAATTTTTCTGGGTAGCATGCGATCTTTCATACGCATATAACAACAATTACGTCGTAACCACAATTACTCCCAAGTACTTTGAAGGAACCCCTTCACTTTATACTCAGGAAATTGAACAGTGCACCAGCGAACCGCTTGCAGACATGTGGTCTCTTGAGTACGACATTGATAAAGTTAAATATGCTCATGATTATCTGATAAACCACATTACATACACTAAAAACGATCTTGACCAGAGTGCATACAGCGGATTCTCATGGGGAAAGACAGTATGTGCGGGATATTCAAAATGTTTTGAGTACATGATGCACAAAATGGGAATCCCCTGCGCCACTGTTGTAGGCGACGTATATGCCGGTGCTCACGCATGGAATCTGGTTTTGATCGACAACGAATATTATCTTCTGGACTGCACATGGGATGACCATGAAAACGGAACGTATGACTATAAGTATTTCAACATCACCGACGCACAGATTGCATCCGATCATACAAGAGGAACCGAAGGACTGAATATCTCTACTTTCCTTCCTGCTGCCAACGGAACTTATTATTCTTACAGTAATTTCTACGGTGGAAATGCACCGGGAACGAATTTTGATGCCATCAACGGTCAGATGCCTCAGCTTGTCTCAAACAATGGCGGAAATACAAACCAGAATGATGATTACGGCGATGATGGCAACAACGGCTATGACGATGATGATTACGCTGACGATGATTATTATGACAATTATTACACATATGATGATTACGACGATGAAGATTACGGCTGGTGGAACATGCTGGAACCCAGCTGGACCAAGGATGACTGGACCTGGTATGACGAAGGTCAGTACTGGTATATCTACGATGAAAACTCATATTCTACATATGTCTACAAGGAAGATGACGATCAGTTTGCCGTATACGATAACGGAAGTGAAACCTGGTATTACCTCAACTACTCTACAGGCGAATGGGAAGAATATTAAAAAAACACCTTTCGGTGCGAAAATGTTAAAGACCGGTCAGAATTATTTGACCGGTCTTTTTGATTTGAAAAAATAACTATCGAGAATCTGGCATTTAATTTCATCTAATTCCCCTGTACTTAATTATCGAATTCCGATTCGGGTAAGATACTCTTCTATGTAGGAAAAAGCTTCGTCAAAATAGGCTCCGTAAAAACCGTGTCCCGCACCTTCAATGAGGTGATACTCCGCATCCTTATATGCTTCGGCGGCTCTCTCAGAATAACTTTCAACATCGTGATCCTGACTTCCCTGAAGGATCAGCACGGGCTTGTCATAAGCAATGATCTCATTGTAAACGTCATAATCCCATATGTCTGCCGCATACTGTCTTCCGGCTTTAAACGCTCCATGGTAGCTGAACGTATCCGGGATGTCATCTGCAGATGAGAACATTTCATGAACTTCATCCTGAATACCAAAAGCCGGATATAGTAATACCACGCCTGCGATTTCGTTTGTATGCTTTGCAGCTGTGGCTGCCGTAACAAAGCCCCCCTGGCTGCCTCCTATAAGCACGATTTTGTCAGCATCGACAAAATCCCAGGTCTTTGCTGTATCTATAATCGTTTCAAGATCAGAAACCTCCGTCATAACGGACATCTTGGACATAGCATTTCCGCTCTTGGATTCAGGGCTTCCGTTTCTGAAATCAAAAGTTTTTGTATATATTAATGATTTGAATCAGTTCTTATAAAATTACAGATAATATCCATTCATCCTGCCTTTGCCTTTAACTTCGACTTCGACTTTTTCGGCATAGGCGTAATAATCTTTGACCTGATTATATGTTGATTCCGACACGTGTATTCTGTTCGAAGAACCCGTACTTTCCATTCTGCTGGCGATATTTACGTTGTCGCCCCAGATATCATAGATAAACTTTGTTTTACCGATAACGCCCGCCACAAGTTCGCCGGAATTGATGCCGATTCGTATCTGGATTTTAACCGAAGATGTTTTGTTGAATTCTTCGATATCTTCCATAAGGCCTTTGGCAAATCTCACCATTTTCAGGGCGCCGTCATTGTTTTCATCTTCCGTAAGTCCTGCTGCCGCCATATATGCGTCACCGATTGTCTTTATCTTTTCTATGCCTTCTCTCTGTGCACGGTCATCGAATAGAGTCATGATTTTGTTAAGCATAATAACCGTTTCCTGTGCGGTCATCGAACTGCTTATTTTTGTAAAATCAACGACATCCGTAAAAAGAACCGACACGTTCGGATAACGGTTTGAAATGACTTTGTTCGGATCTTCCGTCAGTTCTCTTGCGATGTTTTCGGGTAAAATATTCAAAAGAAGATACTCGACTTTTTCGTTTGCTTCTTTTAGTTCCTTCGTTCTTTCGTTGACGGTATCCTCGAGTTCTTTCTGATACTTTGCCATCATTTCGATTTCAAGTTTGTGCGCGCGTTCGACGCGTATGTTCATATCCTCGATTGTGAAAATGTAGAGGAGGATATCAATTCCGGCAGTCGATAATACCGCGGGTGCAAGGCCTTTGGCAATAAACTGAAAATAAGCCATGATAACCGGAACTATGACAAAGAGAACAAGCGGTATTCTGATTCTTCTCGGAAATTTTTTGTAGTGTTCAATGATGCAAGTAAGTGCAAGAATAAGTGCGGGCAGAGGGAAGAAATAAAACACAAAGAAGCATTTTGAATGCGTATAGATATTTCCCGTATCCCACCTGTAATAAAAGTTCGTAAACTGAGAAATTATTAAAGAAACTGCTCCGAGTGCAAGGATTATGTCTGCAACAAAAAGTCTTTTGGGTTTCTTTTCGAGTCCCCCTTCATGCGTGAGCAAATCGCCAAGATAGTAATTGAAACTTGAAAGAACAGCGAGTGAAAAGAGATAATCAAGGAACTTCGCAATCCTGACAAACACCCAGAAATGGACGTTTGGCATGTCTTTATAAAGATAGTAAAAACGACTGGAAGTAAGGTATAATGCCGCACAGAGTTCAAGGGCAATGATTGCTATCTTACGAGTCTTCGTCAGGTTTCTCGTAAAAAGAGTCAGAAATGCAATCAAAAGACAGATGCCCTGCAAAAAAAGCATGGCATCCGTTTGAAAATATCTTAAAAGGTCAAGAATAAATTCACCGTTTATCTGCACTTTCAGTTCACCTTTTTATTTATCTTATCTTTCCGATTGTCTCCTGATCTGTTAATTACAAATGAAGCTTTCTGTTTTTTATTTAAATCAGTTTTCATGCTGATTTTTATTCAGCAGGCTTAGCTTCCTCACCGAGCCACCCGCTCATTATTTCGATTGCTTCCTTACTCATGTCTTCGGGAAGATTGCTCATCTTTGATGAGTGAGGCAAATCAGGATGGACGAAGTATTTTATATTTTCATTTACGATTTCATCAGGCTGTAAACCGACACTTCTCCAGGGGTCCGTTCCGCCGAATATCATCATATGTTTTGCATTTGTTTCACTCATGGAAGCAACAAGATTATCTCTGAAACTTCCGTCATAAACAAACATTTTTCTTTGTTCTTCTGTGAAAACAACATCCTGAATGAATGTCTCTTCCATATCTTCCGTAACGGTTAATCTGTCGCTTAATCCGGCTTCATCGAGTGCCGCACGAAGATAAGAGAAATCGTAATGATACTGACCGTATTCTTTTGCCGTTCCCACATAGTAGGGCCATGCTGCGAAATCAGATGCCCAGTCATGAGGATGCTGGATTTTCAAAAGAAGTTTGTATACCGCTTTCCTTTTGGAATTAATCTCTTTTTTCGAGGTTTCGGGCATATCCAGAACTTTGTTTAATTCGTTTAAATCCAAACCGGACTGCCATATCTGAACTCCGGCTTCAAGAACTGTTAAATCGTAAAGAACTTCGGGTGAAACAGTGTCAACGTATGTGTTCTTTTTAAGTTCTTTTTTGAAATCCTTCATCAGATTGTTTTTGTATTTCAAAGCTTCAACCTGAAATGCAGTTACAAGCGCTCTTTTATTTTTTGCTTCTTCTTTTCCGTATTTGGTTTCCCCGATTTCATTGTATACAAAATCATAGAAACGTTCTTCTTCGAAAATACCGTCCGAGCAGGGTGCAACATAAGCGACATAGACCTTCATGTCATCCGGGAAATAATAACCGTAAGTGTTGCACATAAGTCCGCCGCGGCTCGTCCCCTGGGCTATCCATTTATCACCGAGGACGGTACTGAGTTCCGTGTAGATTTTATGATAATCGTTTGCCGAATTTTCCGAAGTAAGATACTCCCAGTATTCAGTACCGGTATTGCTCATTCCGGAAGGTCTCGAATCTCCGAAGAAACGCTGCTCAACATGTACGTAGTTTCCGTCAAACATCACTACGTTTTCGGGTGCGGGATCAATAATAAAAGCAAACTTACTCATCTTATCGGAAAGACAGTATCCGTCAGTTTCGATTACCGTGATACGCGGATTTTTATTTACTGCCACTTCCACTCTCTGAGGGAAGGTTCCTTTTGAAGGGTCTGACCAGTCTAAAGGCTGTTCAAATGTTAACATGTATTTTTCTGCATACTTATACCTGGGAAGATTCCAGATTTCTTTAACTTCGACTACTCCGTCGAGAGCTTCGAGTCTTGCAATCATTTCTTCGTTATGCGAAAAACCGATTTTGTAAGCAGCAACTCCGACAACGCCTGTAAGCACTGCAGGGATTAAGATTAAAGCGAGAATAACAATCAGTATTTTTTTCTTTTTCATTATTTTACACTTTTACCCCACCAGTTTTCCACTGTCAAGTCTGATAATTCTATCCCCGATTAAAGCCGTTTCCTCAGAATGAGTTACCTGAAGATACGTGATGCCTTTTTCTTTGTTGATACGTTTGAAAAGGTTCATGATTTCTTCGGTTGATTTGCTGTCAAGGTTACCTGTAGGTTCA
Source organism: Lachnospiraceae bacterium (assembly GCA_024684055.1). Taxonomy (GTDB): domain Bacteria; phylum Bacillota; class Clostridia; order Lachnospirales; family Lachnospiraceae; genus UBA3766. The sequence goes on from JAIKXN010000119.1 coordinate 7,542, forward strand.
TCCGCAAGCAGAATTTCGGGCTCGGAAAGCACGGCTCTGGCGATGGAAACTCTCTGCTGCTGTCCGCCGGAAAGCTGTGCGGGTTTAGAATTTCTCTTTTCGGTAAGTCCGGTGATTTCGAGAATTTCATCAAGTTTTTCTTTGTAGCCGGGCACTTTCTTTCCGGCCATTTTTATGGGTAAAAGTATGTTTTCTTCGACGGTCAGGTTCTGAATCAGGTTATAGAACTGGAACACAAATCCGATTTTCTGAAGACGAAGCGCACTCATTTCTTTTTCATGCATTCCGGTCATCTTTCGGCCTGCGATATAGATATTTCCGTCGTACTCTGTATCAAGTCCGCCGATAAGATAAAGCAGTGTTGATTTGCCGCTTCCCGATGCTCCCATTAAGGAAGCAAATTCACCTTTTTTTATTTCAAGCGAAACATCCGTAAGCACGTGGTTTGTAGCTTCGCCCGTACCGAAAGTTTTGCTTACGTGTTCAACTTTAAGAATTATATCTTCGTTTATTTTTTCTGTTATATCAGACATAGTATCCTCCAAATGTTAATTTGCGTTTTTAACCACAGGGACGGCCAACCGGCCCCGGCTTATTCGTATTTCATTTCCGTAGCCGTATTCATCTTCTTAAGGCTCTTAATCGGCGAAAGGGCCGTAAGCATAGTGATAAACCAGAGTACGATGAGGCTTAGGAATATGAGCCCGTAAGGCGGGGTTGCGTATATACCCATCTCGGCGATAACAAATACGTGGTTTATTATCATGATGACGGGAACACTCAAAATACCCGCACACACAACTGAAAGTCCGAAGAGCATTGCATTTTCGATCCAGATCATCTTAATGATGGAAGCACGGTCGCATGCACACGAATGAAGCATTGCGTACTCTTTCTTTCTTCCGATAAAACCGATAACCTGGTTACCGGAGATACCTACTAAAGTTAGAACAACAGAAGCCCCAAGTGAACCCAGAATTCCGATGTAAATAACATTTTTCTCCTGCTTGCTCTTAGACCTTAATTCCTCGCTTTCGAGAATTCCTTCTCCACCCGTCAAAGCATCCGAAATCGCTTCTTTCGAAGCCGGAATATCATTGCTTTTTACAGCTATAAGAGTAACTTCTTTCGGGAACATTTCATTGTAAAGTTCTTTGGATAAAATTACTTTTCCCGAAAAACCGAAAGTATTCAGATTAACTATCTGTTTGACACGAAGCGTTTTTTCAATCGGAAAAATGCTGTCTGAATAAAATGTAATGGTAATTGTATCTCCCACTTTTGCATTTGCATGATGTGCACTCGTCATATCGAGTACCACTTCATCTTTTTCGATATTTCTTTCTACATTCTTAAAAGGAGCATATGAATTTCCTTCCGGCACTCTCCATACATCCACATAATACTGCTTTCCGTTAAACTTCGCCGTAGTGTATGAATAATAGAGATATTCAAGCGATTCGACCGCGGGAAGTTCTTTTAAATAATCGTATTTGTTTTCCTTGTGTATTCCGCTCGATACGATAATATCCGTATCAAACTCTTCATTGGCCACACCGCCTACAAAAGTTACACCTGCAACAAAAATTGCTGTCGTGGCGCATATTGTGGTAACTGCCAGAATCGCGTTACCGGAATTCGGTTTCTTCGAGCCGCATTCTTTGGCTGCCAGTTCCGCGATTGGTTTATTTCTTTTTTCAAAAACACCCGAAAGGCTCCATGTAACCTTACGAACCACGAATCTTATAAATAGTCCGCCTCCGACTATAATCATGAGCAAAGACAGAATGGAAACGATAATGTTGTTTGTAAAAAGCCCGAGAATAATTCCCGCTATGGTCATTACGAAACCGAAAATCGTTGAAGGATAATTGACCCTGTATTCCGAATCACGTGATTCAAAAATGATATCTCTGATTGAAGTTTTAACCGCCTTCAAAACTTCTTTGAGCGGAACGAGAACTTCAATTAAAACAGCTCCCAGAATAACAAGAAAGATTTTTATCACACTCGGTGTTCCGATGGTTTCCGCATCTTCAGGGCTTACAATCACAAGAAGGTAACGTGCAAGGAAGTAAAATCCCAGTGCAATAATACCGCCTGATAAACCGTAAAGAACATTTTCAAAAAGCAGAATAAACGTTGTCTTGTATACGGACATTCCCACACTTCGAAGCGTTCCGATAACACTCATTCGCTCAGTGATGATTTTCTCCGTAAAGCTTACGGTAACGAAAATAACAAGGATGAAAACAAGTACGAAAATAAGGTAAATAAATGAAACGATATTATTAAGTACCTTTTCAAATGTTTCATCTTTTGTAACGTCAAAATAACTTACACCGCGATGCTTTTCGTTAAGATACTGCTCAAATTCTTCGCTCGGTCCATCTCCGAGAACCTGAATGTAGCAGTTTCTCAAAGGCGACTCGCCGTTTATTGCAACGTACTGCTCGTAGTTTATCAGAGCGTACAAAGCAGCATCCTCTCCGCCGAGGTAAACATTTTCCGTAAATATCGAAGAAACCGTAAGCGGAACTTCTTCGTAGTCGGGATCGTAAAGAGTAATCGTATCGCCGACCTGATATCCGTATTTTTTTGAATATCTCTCACCGATGGCAATCTCACCCATGCCGGGTATTTCCACATTTCTGAAAAGTCCCATCTTCTGAGCTGCATCCATGTCAGAGAATGTAACGACCTTAACCTTGTCTGTTATTACTGCGTAATATGCCTCCTCTTTTCTGCTTTCTTCTCTTTTTGTAATCGAGAAAGTTCCGAGGAAAAGTACAGGACTCGGAGCATCGTCAAATGAGTGCTCATCAAGCGAATCGACGCTGCTTATACACATAAGTCTGTAACTTGCATCTCCGTACATTCCCGCACCCATTCTGGTAAGTGATTTTTTTACCGAACCGGAAAAATCAAAAGCAAGATAAGCGGTAAAACATGCTATTACGATACAGAACATCAGAACAAACAGACGTGCTTTCTTGGTAAAGATATTACGAAGAGTATATTTCAATAACATTTTTACCACCTCCTGATTCTGTCTTCAGGTGCAACGTACATTTCATCGCCCTCTTTGACATCGTAAATTTCGTAGAAACAGTCAAATATGGAAACAACCGCATTAACACGAATATTGTTCGGCGAATGTTCATCGGTTGCTATCTGATCTTTAAGCCATTCATCTGTATAAATATCCGCATAACTCTGAGCATAAGCTTCAAGAACCTCTTTCTGCTTATCGGGAGTTTCGGCGATTTCAAGGCACGCCTGCAATCCGCTGATATCCGCAAAATTTTCGGTAAGAGTAATCTTTCCGTTAACATGCGAGCCGAAAAACGTAAATGTGGAATAGTACTTAACAGCCTTTTCCTGAAGTTCTTCAAAAGCCTGTCTGTCCTCTGAAGGCATAGCCTCGGGAACGTAATTTCCCAAACCGTCAAACATGATTCCCTGAGAATCGAAACCATGCGAAATTTCATGTCCGATGGTTGAACCGAGATGACCTAAATTCCACTCATACGATTTGCTGAAATCCAGATTTTCATCCGCCATATATGCAGTCGGAATAACTATGCAGTTAAGCGTAGGTACGTAACATGCATTAATGGTAATAGGAGACATTGATGAAAAGCCTTCACGTACCGGTGTATCGAATAAAGTTTTCTTGTGTTCTGCTTTTTCTTTTTTGCAGAAATTCAAGTACGTCTGGTAGATTGTTTCCCCTATTAAATCCGCCTGCTTTTCATCAACTTCCTTAGGATTGTCACTGCCGATGTTGAAGATCATATTATCCAGTTTGTTCCTGCAATAAGCTTTCCCCTCGTCGCTCATCCAGTCAGCCTGTTTAATCAGTTCATAATATTCCTCTTTCAAATCGTTGCAGATCTCCGTCGCCAGTTCGACCTTTCGAGAATCCTCGTATCTGGCAACATATATTTCCGAAATCTGGTCTTCCATAACATTTTTTATGGCTTTCTTTGCATTCTCATCCGCCTTGTTTGCCTTAATCTCTTTGGTGTTGTATTTTCTCGGAAAATAACCTGTTGTGTCGGTTAAGATCATAACAATTGTGTGGTCCTTCCACTGCTCGAGATGATCGTTGTCAAATGTTTCTTCAATTGCAACAAACTCATCAATCTCGGGAATGCATAATTCTTCGGGAAGTCTGTCTTCGTAACCAAGCATTTTACACAAACGTTCGTAAGATAAATTACTTAAACGCTCCGACACTTCATCCTTTGTAAAATAAACATAATTTTTCGTGAAATCCTTGTCGACCTCATCCTCTTCTTCGAATTCGCATTTTCCGGCAATCGCCGAATACATGAGCACCATATTTGTTGCTTTTTCTCTTGCAACAGGTTCATCCATTCCCGATAAACACAAAACCGCTTTAAAATTATCTCTCTCGATGCCTGCTTTTATGGGTGAAGAACTGACCTCCTCCAAAGATGCGGCCAGGTATGTTTTTACCATAAGAATATTTCTTTTTGTGTTGTAAATATCCGTGGTAACAGCCGACTCAAAAGGAATGCAGACATTGTAATCCGAACTTAATTCTCCCCAGTATTCAATAAGCTCGTCCATGTCTGAAATCTTATTTGTGCGCTCTATCAGCCCTGAAATTACTGCCTCGTCAGACTTATCTTTCGTTTCATCCCCATTATAAAAAGCAATCATCAGGTTATATGCCTCCCTGATTAATTGCTCATTACTTCCCCCGGGATAATCTTTTTTACTTGTGACAATTTCCTCAATCAGCCCATCCAGCTGCTCACTGGTGTTTTTTACCATATCCGCAGTCACGCCTGCGTAATTTTTTCCGGGTTCAAGTTCAAGTCCCATTAATGTTTCAGCGTTCACATACCCGTAAAAATCCGAAGCAGGCGTAATGTCAGAAATGTGGAATTCAGTCTCACCTTCAGCAATCTGAATGGTCCCTCCTGCACTTGTGCCACTGCATCCTGCAAGCAACAAAGCCGGAATAAGCAAAAGTGCTGCGATTCTGCCTTTCTTCATCACACTCTCCTTTAAAACGTTTTTTTATCGGTAATATATTCTATGTACTTTGCGGTAACATAGTCCTTTTTGGCTTTTGGAAGAGAATATGAAGTGCCGTCCGACATGTAAACAACGGCTCCGCTTATTTTTTCGATATAATCCGGATTAACCAGCAAGCCCCTTCGAAGCTCGATATAGTTTTTGTCAAAGAGTTCCGCAACATCCGAAAAATTCGAGTGCACACGTTCTTTCTTTCCGTTTTGCGAATAAATAATCGTGTAATGTCTGTCGCTTTCGACCTTGATTACATCCTTGGAATGAAAGACGTGTATTTCCTTGCCCGAATTGATAACTATCGGAACCGAGTACTGAGAACTGATTCTCAGACTCACACGTGCGAACGCTTTAACTATATCCGTTTCCTCGCATGGTTTAACAAGATAATCAACTGCCTGAACCTTGAATGCATCAATGGCGTGATCGAGACTTGAAGTAACAAATATTATCTGCGTATCCGGTGCCAGATCTTTAACAGCCTTCGCAATATCCATGCCGTTCTCGTTTTCAAGGAAAATATCCTGAAAGACAATGGAATATGTTTTGCCGTTTTTTACGCTCTCTATTAGCTCCGCTCCGGTACTGAAATAAGTCATTTCAAGTTCATCCGTAATATCCATAAGCGAAAATCTGATTTTTTCAGCATCCTGTTTGCTGTCGTCACATATTGCTATCTGCATAATTTTCTTCCTTTGCCTTTCTTTTTTTAGCATAGTATACCAATATCTAACGAAATTATGCACCAATTGTCAAAAATTTTGCACGAAATGTTTTTCTTTAACTTAAAACGTGATATATGGTAAAATTATAAAGTTGAGAAAAGCAATTTCTTAGGGGGATTTTACGATGGCGGATGGTGTATATGAATTCAAGCTGTGGGAGGTTGTTGCTCACGCTTTCATCAATTCATTTCCATATTTTGCTCTAGCCATATATTCTTTCAGAGGGCACTGGAGATTTTCCAAAAAAGTAACCTTAACTGTTTTTACAATCGCCATGATTGTGCAGTTAATCCTTGTTCCCATGAATCTTTACTCGAAACAGGCCGACACCCCTCTTTTTGATATTTTTATCGCCGTGGTTCACGTCGCGTTCTTTTTCATCGTTATCAAAGATCATATAGGAAAAATCATCTTTGCATGTCTTGTAATAACCAATCTCGGAACCCTGGTTCTGATTTGTTCAAAATGTCTTGAGGGTATCTTTTTCCCTGAACTTGCCATGCTCAAGTATCATTACACATATCTTTTGTTAACAGCTTTGATGGTAATTATCATGGTTCCCATTATGTATTTCTTTATCTTAAAAGATATGTCCGAGCCGGCAGTCGATCCGTCCGAAAGATATTCCGACAAACAGGTCAGCAGTTATATGTGGCATTACCTCTGGCTCATCCCCGCAATTTTCTTTCTTATCTGGGTTTACCTTTCTTTTTCAGGCGAATCCCGTCTCGAAAACCGCATGGATCCCATAAGAACATTAATCCTCTTGCTCATTGATGCAGGCTCAATCCTCATCTACAGAATCATCATCAACATGGTAAAACTGTACGAAAAAAATACGGCTCTCCTCGCGGAAAACCATGATCTTTCAATCCAGAGACTCCAGTACGACAGCCTTAACGAACGTCTCGAAAACATGCGACGCACAAGACACGATCTGCGTCACCACACAACACTTTTAAAACAAATCAGAGACAACAAAGACTTCGATGCCCTCGACGATCTTATAAACGAGTACACCGAAAAGAATCTTTTAAACCAGCCTTTAATCTGCTGCGAGAACGAAACCGTCAACGTCATTCTGGCACTCTATTCCGAGACTGCCCACAACAATAACATTTCGCTTTCGATTAAAGCCAATATTCCCAAAGAAATATTCGTCGACCAGAAAGATCTTTCCGTGTTATTCGGCAACATCCTCGAAAACGCAACCGACGCCTGCAAAGAAGTCGAAGGCGAAAGATTCATTAACCTTAACGCCGCATATTCAGAGACAGCAAACGGCAACGAATCACTCACGCTTATCGTCAAAAACAACTACTCCACAGAACCTTCCGTTTCCGAAAGCGGAATCTTCCACTCAACCAAGCATGCCGGCGACGGTATCGGTATAAGTTCAGTCAAAAACATCACCGAAAAATACAACGGCGCCTCCACTTTCACACACAGCGAAGGCACCTTTACAGTATCCGTAATTTTGTATAATGCAAAAGGATAATTATTCTTATTTGTTCTCGGCAATTATCTCTTCCAGAATTTCAACTGCACTTTCAACCATCTTTGGACAAAATGCTGTGAAAAGTTCGTTATCTCTTGCATACTGCACTCCGCCCGGTGTGGAAATATCGCATCCAAGCAAATCGTTGCAAATATACGTACCGTTTTTCTCTTTGAATCTTTTCATCATCTCATCATTAACTTTATTGGTCTTCATTCTGCTGTCAAGATCGTTCTTATCGCACTGACCGTAAAGCGAACCCAAGACCATAAGTGCGCCGGTAACTGCACCGCACACTTCGCCCTGTCTCATTCCGCCACCAAAGCATCCGCCAAGTTTCAGCGCCTGCTCTTCTGTCAGTCCGCATTCATCCGCAAAAGCTGCCAAAACAGACTGCGAACAGTGAAATTGTTGCTCAAAATAACCTATTGCTTTTTCTTTGTGTGTCATAGCCGTCCTCCTGTTTTTATTATTTTTTCCCAAATATATCATTTCCCCTGTCGAAAACATTATGCATTCTATAAAACATAATTAAACTCGCAATCCTTTTTATGCACATTGCTTTCGGTTTTCATACATTATACTCATTTATCATCCGCTTGTCGCCTGTTTTTTTCTGTCACTCCACAACCTCTATTCTCAGTTTTTTCTTTTGAATCATTCATCCCCTAACCCCCTTCTTTTCTTTTTATATCCTTTATCCTCTATCCCCCTTTCTTTGTTTACTTTTTATTTCATAACCCATCATCCATCCTCCGCCTTCTTCATTTTCTTTTATTGTTAATTGCTCGAAATTTTAGTAAAATATTTAAGTGAAATATTTCCGAAACCTGCCATCATTTTTGTAACGTTTCGGTATAATTGGAGGGGAATAAAATGATTGTCAAAACTACTGCCGTCGATGCAAAAATCTATCGAAAAAGCGCAACTGTTACCCGTACGGGTTCAGTTAATCTTAACTCGGGAAGAAACACAATTTACATAGCGGGAATGACCAAAACCGCCAATCAGGATACTTTCACGATAAAGATGTCCGAGAAGATCAGAACCGTAAATGTGCAGATTGTCAATATCGATTCAATTCCCGACGAACCTCTTGAATCCGAAAAAATCGCAGGTGAAATCAGCAAACTTAATTATCAGGTTGAACTTTGCAACACGATAACCGAATTAAGAAAAACTAATGCAAATTTCACTTACAGAAGCAATATTTCAATTGATGAACAGGAAACTTACCTTGAGGGACTTTCGGACAAACTTGTAAGTCTTAATCAGAAAGCTCAGGACCTTTCAAAGCAGAAAGAAAAACTTGCGGAAGAACTTAAAAAAGCATCTTTCGAAGAGGAAAAACCTTTGATTATGCTTGAAGTTGAATGTGACGAATCCGGCGAATATCCGCTTATCCTCACATATCAGGAATTATCCTGCAACTGGTATCCCAAATACGAAGTTCGTTTCGAGGATGAAAAATCTCCGCTTGAAGTTTGTATGAAAGCCTGCATTTCACAGACTTCGGGTGAAAACTGGCAGAAAATTCAGGCGATTCTTTATACCGGAAATCCTACCGTATCTCAGGAAGTTCCCTTATTAAAATCAACCTACCTTTCGCTTATCGATGATTCGTTAGAAAAAGCAAGAGGAAAAGCAATGCCTCAGGAAAGCTCCATGATGGTTGCCGGTACTGCTTCAGCCATGGCTGCTGCTTCGCCAATGAATGCATTCATGGGAATGGCCATGATGAATCCGATGACAACCGCGCAGGCACAGGTTCAGGAAGAAGAAACAATGACTGCATTTGTTTTACCTGACACCAAAGATATTCTTACCAATACAGACGGTAATATTGCAACACTGCAGAAATTCAACGTTGACGCTTCATACGAGATTCTCTGCATTCCTTCGGTTACAGACAAATCATTTATGACTGCCGTTATCAAATCCGAAGACTGGCCTTTCTCAAGCGCAGAAGCATCCGTTTATCTTAAAGGCACACTCATCGGTAAAGTCTATGTCGATCCCGATTCGGATTCAGAAACTTTCACACTCTCGCTCGGACAGGATGAAAGACTTAATGTTATCCGCGAAGAACTTCCCGCAAAACAGCAGAACGTTCTTCTTAAAAATCAGAAGAAAAAGACTCCCGAATACAAGATCAAGATCACAAACAAATCTTCGGCCGCTTTGGAAAATGTCATCATCAAAGATACAATTCCCGTATCATCCGACAAGGCTATCAATGTTGAATTAAAAGAAGTTTCCGGCGCTGCTGTTGACGAAGAAAAGGGTATCCTTAAGTGGAATCTTAACATCGATTCTCAGAGTACAGTTTCACTGAATGTGGCATACGATTTAACATGGCCGAAAGACAAGAGATACCGTGAGTCGAGACATTAATAATCTAAAAATAGAACAAATCAAATTCATACTGCAAAAACAGATTAAAAAAATATATTCAAATTGAAAACCAAAATTTATGACCAAAATTTTGATTTAAACTGAAAACAGAAAATTTGATTTAAACTGAAAAGACCATACTTTTTAATGAAGTATGGTCTTTTATAATTCATCTTATTTTGTAATTCCGGATTCTCAATCCGAATCATTTTTTCTGATGGCAGTTTCCGCTCATTGCACAGTTATCGCAGCCGCATCCGCATGAGGATTTTCCCTCTTTTTTATTCTTTATTAGTCTCCAAATAATCAAAGCAACTATGACCAGTAAAATTATCGAAATTACTATGGTCCATATGTTTGCCGCTAACCACGCCATCATAACGATTCTCCGAATTTACTCTTTCTTTCCTGCTTTTTTCTTAATGAACAACATGTAAATCATTATCAAAAGCACAATAAACGAAGCGATCAGTCCAATGACATTTACGTTTCCTGTCAAAGCATTGCCGAACTGATAGATCATCAGCGAAATCGCATATGCGAAACCGCACTGCCATCCGATTGCAAAAAGCGTCCATTTGAAGCTGTTCATTTCTCTGGCGATCGCACTGATTGCTGCAATACAGGGAGCGCAGAGCAGGTTAAATACAAGGAAAGAAAATCCTGAAAGTTTGGTAAATTCAAGTGCAAGCGCCTGATAAACCGTACCTTCTCCGGTGCTGCAAAGAACACCCATTGTACCTACGATATTTTCTTTTGCAACAAGTCCCGTAAGCGAAGCAACGGTCGCATGCCAGTTGCCCCAGCCGAGAGGAATGAATATCCATGAAATAAGACTTCCGAATCTTGCAAGAATCGAATAGTTCATCTCTTCCTCGGAAACCATCTTAAATGCTCCGCCAACAACTCCGAAGTTCGATAAGAACCAGATAACCATTGTGGAAAGAAGGATAACCGTTCCTGCCTTTTTAATAAAGGACCAGCCTCTGTCCCACATCGAACGAAGAAGGTTAGCAAGCGTCGGCATGTGATATTGCGGAAGTTCCATAACAAAAGGGGATTCCTCACCCTGAAACATCTTTGTTTTCTTAAGCATAATGCCCGAAAGAATAATGGCCGCCATGCCTATACAGTAAGCACCTACCGAGATAAGCGGCGATCCTTTGAAAAGAGCACCCGCTATCATTGCTATAAAAGGAACCTTGGCTCCGCAGGGAATAAACGTCGTAGTCATGATCGTCATTCGACGATCTTTTTCATTTTCGATCGTTCTCGATGCCATAACACCCGGAACGCCGCATCCCGTACCAACAAGAATGGGGATGAAAGATTTTCCGGAAAGGCCGAATTTACGGAAAAGTCTGTCCAGAACAAATGCTATTCTCGACATGTATCCGCACGCTTCAAGGAATGCGAGCAGGAAAAATAAGATTAGTAACTGCGGAACGAATCCGAGTACCGAACCAACGCCTCCGATAATGCCTTCGAGGATCAGACCTTTAAGCCAGTCCGCACAGTTGAGTTTATCAAGAAGTCCTTCCACGAGCATCGGGATCGAAGGAACCCATATTCCGAAAGAATCGGGTTCAGGCTCTTCGCAGTTATTCTTTTCATATACCGCCGCTGCTTTGATAAGATCTGCATGTGTATATATGACCTCTTCGGTAGCCAGCGTTTCATCATCTTCTATGAGGTAATTCGCAACAGCAGAATTGTCAGTCTCCATGTATGCCGCCGTGATCGTCTCCAGATCAGCATCTTTACAGCCTGTAAACGCATCAATAACATAAGACGCATTTTTGTATTCTTCTGCTGCGATTTTATAATCGTGTGCTCCAATTCCCAAAAGGTGCCATCCTTCACCGAAAAGCCCGTTATTGGCCCAGTCCGAAAGCATCGCACCGGGTGAAATCGGCGCCATCGAAAGGAAGTAAACCAGAAACATAATAAGTGCAAAAACGGGAAGTCCAAATATTCTGCTGGTTACCACATTGTCGATTTTATCGGATGTCGAAAGCCTGTCTTTATCTTTTTTCTTATAGCATGCCTGTGTGACTGCCGTGATGTAAACATATCTTTCATTTGTGATAATACTGTCGGCTTCATCATCAAGTTCTTTTTCAGCCGCCTCAATATCTTTTTCGATATGCTTCATCGTTTCTTCGGGAATATTAAGCTGTTTTAATACTTTTTCGTCTCTTTCGAAAATCTTAATAGCATACCATCTCTGCTGCTCTTCGTTCATTGAATGAAGAACCGCTTCCTCGATATGCGCAAGCGCATGTTCAACCGCACCGCTGAAGATATGCTGAGGAAGTTTAATGCCCTCCTTCGAGGCTTCTATTGCGGCATCAACCGCTTCGTTAACGCCCTCATTTTTGAGAGCGGATATTTCCACTACTCTGCATCCTAACTGTCTGGAAAGTTCTGCCAGGTCTATTTTATCGCCGTTCTTTCTGACAACGTCCATCATGTTGATGGCTATAACCACGGGAATGCCGAGTTCAGCAAGCTGCGTCGAAAGATAAAGGTTTCTTTCAAGGTTTGTACCGTCTACAATATTTAAAATCGCATTCGGTCTCTCTACAATAAGGTAATCTCTCGCTACCACCTCTTCAAGCGTATAAGGTGACAGTGAATAAATTCCGGGAAGGTCTGTAATTATAACATCATCACGTTTTTTTAACTTGCCTTCCTTCTTTTCCACCGTAACACCGGGCCAGTTGCCTACGTACTGGTTGGAACCGGTCAATGCGTTAAACATAGTGGTTTTTCCGCAATTGGGGTTTCCGGCAAGCGCTATCGTTATATTGCTCACTTTAAAATCTCCTTAGAATGTTCTGATCTTCCTTTTCCCGAAAATCAGATTATTCAACCTCTATCATTTCCGCATCGGCTTTTCTTAAACTGAGTTCATATCCTCTTACCGTTAATTCAAGAGGGTCGCCCAAAGGAGCAACTTTTCTTACATATATTTCAACGCCTTTAGTAATGCCCATATCCATAATTCTTCTCTTGATGGGCCCTTCTCCGTGCACTTTAACCACTTTAACCGTCGTTCCGACTTTTGAATTCTTTAAAGTTTCCATTTATACTTTTCCTTTTTCTTGTTATTCAAATGGATTATAGGTATATCCGACTAACATGTCAAGTCGAATTCTTCCCTATTTTTAGGCATTTACGGGAATTTTTACCGAAAAAGTTCGTCTGCTCTAACTCTTTTCGCACTTTTCAAGTTAGAGCAACCTAACTTAAAATTTTTTCATTTTTGCGTGAAGTTTTTCTTCCTATATTTATTAAAAAAGGAAATTCGATGAATTGTGTTTTCTTGACAACGAAGATTTTAAGTGAGAAAATACAGAATAAGCGAAAGGGAGTAGCTTGCACCACGGGTGTTACATATTTCGTCAGTACGGGTTATTCCCCGGAATATGTTTGAAATAGCGAGACTTTGGCAGTTATTTTTGCTGCAAAGTCTTTTTTTGTTCTTCATATGGATATCGTATTATGCTTTAAGATACCAGGATTATGCTTTAAAATACAGCGACTATATTTAGATACCGGGACTATGCTTTAAAATATAGAGATTATATTTAGATACCGGGATTATGCTTTAAGATACAGAGATTATATTTAGATACCGAAATAATAAATTTAGATGTTGGTTTTATAAAGGGTAATTTATGAAAATCCTTAATTTCTTTAAAAAACTTGTATATTTGTACTTATCGTTCTTCTTTCTGCGTTTAAGCCTTTTGGGAATAATACTGCCCATTATTCCATGGGTTCCGTTTTTGATGATCAGTTTTATGTTTCTCGCCGGAGCCTCCAGGCATTTCAGAAAATTCATTGTAAATACGGGCTTTTACAAAAAATTTCTCAAAAACTCGGTTGACAAGCACCCGAAGGTTGCCGCATTCTTCTACGAACCTGTGTAATTACATCTCATAAAGCCGGCAATCGGCGCTTCCGTCTTCTTTTAATTCAATAATTCCGTATGAGGGGTTACCCGAAGCCTGACGCGGAAGAGATATACTTCCGGGATTCATTACCTGCAGCGTTCCAGTTGTGGAATACGTGGGATAATGTGTATGACCAAAAAGAGCTATATCACAGCCCCTTTTCTTTGCTTCTTCTATAATTCTCTGCGTTCCGTGAGAAACTCCGTATGCGTGTCCGTGAGTCACGAAAATCTTGTGTCCTTCAAGTTCCACCACTCTTTCTCTGGGAAGATATGAGCAGAAATCGTTGTTACCCGCAACTCCGACAAAAGGAACTCTGCATGCACCCTCGATTTCGTCCTCATAACCCTCGAAATCGCCGCAGTGAATCACAAAATCTATATTTTTCAATTCATAAAACAAATCATAAAGATTTTTCTGATACCTGTGGGTATCACTGACTACGAGTATTCTCATAAACCTTCCTTTTTGCCGGTAAGCTCCGAAAGCATCTTTCTTATGGCTTTTCCTCTGTGGCTGATTTTGTTCTTCTCATCCATTGAGATTTCCGATGAAGTACAGCCGTATTCGGGAAGCATGAAAATCGGATCGTATCCGAAACCGTTCTCACCGGCCTCTTCGTATCCGATATAGCCTTCCATTGTTTCTCTGACAACAATTTCATTGCCTTCCATATCTATGGAAGAAAGCGCACAGACAAATCGGGCGGTACGGTCTTTCTCTTCCACTCCCTCAAGTCTGTCGATAATGGCTTTGTTCTTAATATGATATGAAGTATCCTCACCCATGTATCTCGCAGAAAAAACACCCGGCTCTTTGTTAAGAGCATCGACCTCCAGACCGGAGTCGTCGGCAAAGATATATACCTTTTCATAGTTTACATAATCTTGAGGTTTTGTCTTAAGATATTCTTCCCTGACACACCTTGCTTTGATGAGGGAATTTTCTTCGAAAGTTTTTCCGTCTTCTCTTATCTCGGGGTCGAGATTTTCCTCTTTCATGGTCACAATTTCCCAGTTATCGAAATTAAATATAGATTTAATTTCTCTGATTTTTCCTGAGTTTTTAGTTGCTACGATAATCTTAATGCTCATTTTTTGTTTCCTTTGTATTATTCAGGTTTTTTTGTCCGAATTTCCTGTCCAACCTCGATCAGTTTGGTTTTTATGACGATTCCAAAGCTGTTTTTCATCCCGGTCGTCAGATTTCCGGCTTACTAAAAACAATTTCATCGAGAAATCAAGCTTATAACTATAAATTTATGTAAACCGTTTTTATCTTTCACCCTCGCTTCTCTTCGGAGGTTTCGGTCCCATAAACTGATAGAGATATGTCTTCATCATACCGTTATAAATCTTTCGATTTTTGTCTGCTTTTCTTCCAATCGAAGTTTCGGCATCGGGGTATGATGTGATCATATACATTGACCATGAATCAAGTTCCTTGTATCTTTCTCCCAGAGTCTTATAGATGTCGGCTACGCTGTCTTTATCCATAAGTCTTTCTCCGTAAGGAGGGTTTGTAATGATAAAACCGTACTTCTTATGGTGGCTTAAGTCCTTAACATCCCTTGCCTGGAAGTGAATATATTGGTCTACACCGGCTTTTCTGGCGTTTTCTCTTGCTATTTCCACCATTTCAGGGTTTAAATCGTAGCCCTGAATATCCATTTTTTCGGGGACAATGATCCTCTCTCTCGCATCCTGTTTACAATCCGACCACATTTTCGTATCAATAAGATGTTTCCACTCCATGGATGCAAATTTTCTGTTAAGTCCGGGCGCTATGTTAGCTCCGATCAATGCGGCTTCTATGGGAAATGTTCCCGATCCGCAGAAAGGATCGACTAATATTCTGTCCTCTTTCCACGGTGAAAGCAAAATTATGGCTGCAGCCAGATTCTCGGCAATGGGAGCTTTCGCCGTAAGGAGTCTGTAGCCCCTCTTATGAAGGCTTGTTCCCGTTGTATCCAATCCTACGCTGACGATATCCTTATTTATCATTACTCGGATTCCGAATTCGATGCCGGTTTCTTCAAAATGAGTTCTCTGATAATACGAACCGAGTCTGTCTACCATGGCCTTTTTCATGATTTTTTGAATATCCGTTGGGCTGAAAAGCTTACTTTTGACGCTTGCTGCCTTAACTACGTTAAACTTTGCGTCCTCAGGGATGTAATTTTCCCATTCGATTGCTTTCGTACCCTGAAAAAGTTCTTCAAATGTTTCTGCTTTAAATTCTCCGACATTTATCAAAACTCTTTCCGCAGTGCGTAAAAACACATTCGAATAGCATATCGCTTCTGCATCGCCCTCAAAATACACTCTTCCGTCAGATACTTTCGTAACATCGTATCCCAGATCAAATATTTCTTTTTTTAAAACTGCTTCCATCCCAAAGTGGCAGGGAGCTGTCAATTCCATTTTTCCAAGCATTAAGCTTTTCCTTCCGACTCTTACGCGTCATTCATTTTTGTCATTCATTTATATATAATTACATTTTTCGGATAAAATATCAAGACAGCAGGACTTTCATCCTGCTGCCTTAAAATTTTGTTTTGCTTATTATCCTAAAGTTACAACTACGTTGTATTCTTTCTGACCTTCTACGATAGGTACGATGCAACCGTCAACTGCCTGTCCGTTAACTTCCATTGATGCAACACCCTTGCATACATGGTTAGGATTCTTAACAGTGATGTTGTATGTAGCGCCACGGTAACGTCTGATGGCTGTGAATCCGTCCCACTCGTGAGGAATGGAAGGATTGATTGAAAGTCCGTCGAAGTCAGCCTGTAAACCGAGGATGTACTGGGAAATGGCAACCATGTTCCATGCTGCCGTACCTGTAAGCCATGAGTTCTTGCCCTGACCGAAGTTCTTTCCTGTCTGTCCGATATCTGCACCGGCATCCTTACCGCCGATCATCTGACCATATACGTAAGGCTCAGTCTTGTGGATATCTGATGTCTCCTCTGTGAAAGCAGGAGCGATTTCCGAATAATATTTGAATGCCTGATCGCCCTGTCCTGCGTAAGCTGCAGCACAGATTATCCATGCATTGTTATGTGTGAATATACCTGCATTCTCTTTGTATCCGCCGGGATATGTGGAGATTTCGCCGTACTGAATGTAGTACTTTGTAAATGCAGGGTTGTTAAGTACAAGACCGTACTTTGTATTAAGTCTTTCGTCGATCGCAGCGAGCGTCTTAAGATCTGCGCCCTGCTCTTTACCGACGTCTGACATGATAGCGAATCCCTGAGGCTCGATGAAGATCTGGCCTTCTTCGCATTCCTTGGATCCCATCTTTTCGCCGTTAGCATCATATGCTCTTAAGAACCAGTTACCATCCCATGCAGATTCCATGATGTTCTTCTTCATCTTGTCAATTTCTGCCTGAGCCTTTGCTGCCTCATCATCTTTTCCGAGATGCTTTAAGATCTCAACATAGTTAGGTCCCGAATATGTGAAGAGCGTTGCAACCATTACAGACTCAGCAACCTTGGAGTAACCGCCTTCTGCAGCAAACTTGGGATTGGTGTATGTCTGGAATGATTCACCGGGTGTATCAGAGAAACATGAAAGGTTGATACAGTCGTTCCAGTCTGCACGCATTGCAAGAGGAAGTCCGTGAGGTCCTAAGTTGTTTACGATGTGATAGAAGGAAACCTTAAGGTGATCAAGCATTGTCTGCGCAACAGACATATCATTGTCATAAGGTACCATCTCATCAAGAATACCCCAGTCGCCTGTTTCCTTGATGTATGCGGAAACCGAAAGGATGAGCCATAAAGGATCGTCTGAGAAATCACCGCCGATATCTGCGTTACCCTTCTTAGTAAGAGGCTGATACTGATGGTAGCAACCGCCGTCGGGGAACTGTGTTGATGCGATATCGATGATACGTTCCTTTGCTCTGTCGGGAATCTGATGTACAAATCCGAGAACGTCCTGGTTTGAATCTCTGAATCCCATTCCACGTCCGATACCTGATTCAAAATATGAAGCGGAACGTGAAAGGTTGAATGTAACCATACACTGATACTGGTTCCAGATGTTAACCATACGGTCAACCTTGTCATCAGGTGTATTTACGCTTAAGATGCTGAGAAGCTCATTCCAGTATAACTTAAGTTCTTTCATTCCTGCTTCGAACTTTTCAGGAGTTGAGTACTTCTCAATCATTGCTTTTGCTTTTACTTTGTTGATTGTCTTGCCGTCAGCTTCAAACTTCTCTGCCTGAGGCATCTCAACGTAGCCGAGAATAAATACAAGAGTCTTTGACTCACCGGGCTTAAGTGTAATCTTCTTATAATGAGAAGCAATGGGTGCCCAGCCGTCAGCGAAGGAGTTGGTTGCCTTGCCGGCAAGAACTGCTTCGGGATTGTTGAATCCGTTGTAAAGACCGATGAATGAATCTCTGTCTGTATCGTAACCGTCGATTTCATCATTTACGGAATAGAATGCGTAATGATTACGACGATCTCTGTACTCTGTCTTGTGATAAATAACAGAACCGTCTATCTCAACACGTCCTGTAGAGAAGTTACGCTGGAAGTTGTTGGAGTCATCCTGAGCATCCCAAAGGCACCATTCTGCGAATGAGAAAAGTGAGAATGATTTCTCAGCTGAACCTTCGTTTGTAACAACGAGCTGCTGAACTTCTCCATCGTAATCCTGAGGTACGAAGAATGTTACATTAACCTTAAGGTCGTTCTTCTTACCTGTAATCTTTGTGTATCCCATACCGTGACGGCATTCATACTCGTCGAGTTCCGTCTTTACCGGTGACCATCCGGGATTCCATACAGTTCCGTTATCATTGATGTAGAAATAACGACCGCCCATATCGATGGGAACATTGTTATAACGATAACGCGTTATTCTTCTAAGACGTGCATCTTTGTAAAATGAATAGCCCCCGGCAGTATTTGAGATTAGTGAAAAGAACCCTTGTGTTCCGAGGTAGTTGATCCAGGGATAGGGAGTTCTCGGAGTAGTGATGACGTACTCTTTGTTGGCGTCATCGAAATAACCAAATTTCATACTTTAATCTCCTTAAAGAAATTTATTTTACAGTCCGTCTGCTAACAGACCCTATTTGATATTATACTATACCAATATACCCTTTTTCAAGGCAATTATGGCTCCGAAAGCCTTATAAATAAGCCTTTTTATGGACAAATAATACTTAAGTTCTTCGTTTGTGTCATCCTTATAATTTATTCTTTCTTGAATAAAATCATTTTTCCTATATAATAAGAAATTGAGCCTGTTATAAACACTTCTTATCACGGGCGATAAATTTTACTTAAAGTCCATTTTTGAAAGGATAAACCGAAATGTACTATTCAAATGTTATTGATTTAATCGGCAATACTCCTCTTCTTTCACTGAAAGAAAGCACAGGATTCAATATTTTCGCCAAAGCCGAATTTTTAAATCCCGGCGGAAGCATTAAAGACCGTATCGCAAAAAATATGATCGAGGCTGCCGAAAAAGAAGGCAAATTAAAACCCGGAATGACGATCGTTGAGCCTACAAGCGGCAACACCGGAATCGGCCTTGCACTCTGCGGTGTCAGAAAAGGTTATAAAGTTATCATCGTTATGCCTGAAAACATGTCCGAAGAGAGAAAGAAAATTATCAAGGCACTCGGTGCCGAGCTTGTTTTAACTCCTCAGGAATTAAGTGTTGACGGAGCGGTTGTCGAGGCAGCAAGGATTGCTTCCACATCCGATGAATACTTCGTACCCCAGCAGTTCAAAAACCCAGCAAACCCTGACATTCACTACAGAACAACAGCTGTTGAGCTTTGCGAACAGCTCGATCAGAAAATCGACATCTACGTATCCGGTATCGGTTCGGGCGGAACTCTTCAGGGCGTTGCAAAATACCTTCTCGAGCAGAATCCCGATACGAGAATCGTGGCGGTTGAGCCAAAGAACGTATCCGCTCTTCTCGGCGACGAACCCGGCCTTCACCAGATTCAGGGTATCGGCGATGGATTCATTCCCGACATCCTTGATACATCAATTATTACGGATATAGTTACCGTAACCGACGAAAACGCGATCAATACCGCAAGAAGCCTTGCAAGCATTCAGGGGCTTTTAGTCGGAACCAGTGCAGGTGCAAATGTATGGGCTGCCATGAAGATGGCAAAGAAATACGGCAACGACAAAGTCATCGCTACCGTTCTTCCCGACAGAGCCGAGAGATACTTCTCGACTGCGCTTATCTGAAATTCAAACATCAAACTCCGCTCAGGCGGAGTTTTTTTATTCCTGTTCAAAAAGCTTCAATGATTTAATGAAAATAAGACGGAAACTGCTCAAATACCTTAAATTTCTAATCAAGAAAAAAGACCTCCGATTGCCGGAAATAACCGGTTTTCGAAGATCCTTTCTTTATGGAATTATTAATCAGCAAACAATGTGATTTTCTGGCTGGGATCGTATTCACTGGGTCCGAATGCCACTATTGATCTGATAATAACACTGAAGAAAATGTCCAGTACACACATTACCGTATCTCCGCCAAAAACCTTGGGAATAGCAAAGTTAAGTAAATATACCGGTGCAATTGCTATTACAGGTAACAACTGGCCGATGAAAGGGATCCAAACCAAAGCCGATGAAACCAAAGGAGCCGCAATAATGACTATAAAGCAAATATTTCTTGTCTTTTTGTTAAAGCAAAGATCAAAAAGAATGAATAAGTTGTAATAAGGTATTATAGCCTTCCATCCTTCAACTCCTGCCTTTTTGAAGATTATCCAGTTAACGATAACCATATAAATGTAGCCGATTAAAAGACAAACACAGCCAATAATAATAGGTACCATGTAAACCGCCATAACTGCCAGTAACGCAGCTATCTGACCGGCACCTGACTGAGAAGATGATAATAATAAAGAATGCATTTTCTTTCTCCTTAAAACTATTTATTTTTCTTAAAAAGTACCGGGCCTTTGAAGCCCGGTACGTTTTTACTTAATCAGACTTCCCGACTCATCAAACCTTGTCGTTCTCGTCAAAGATATCTCCGCACTGAGGACAGAATTTAGGAGGATTCATAGGATCATCGGGCTCCCAACCGCACTTGTCGCACTTGTATAAAGGAGCACCTTCAGGTTTTTTGGCACCGCAGTTAGGACAGAACTTACCCTGGTTTACTGCGCCGCAAGAGCACTTCCAGCCTGCATCATCAGGTTTCTTTGCTCCGCACTCTGCACAGAACCTACCGGTATTACCATCTT
Organism: Lachnospiraceae bacterium; assembly: GCA_024684055.1. GTDB lineage: Bacteria > Bacillota > Clostridia > Lachnospirales > Lachnospiraceae > UBA3766. The sequence continues at coordinate 28,451 of JAIKXN010000119.1, forward strand.
TGCCGCATGAACATTTCCAGCCGTTAACAGCTGCTGCCGGAGCTGCCTGAGGAGCTGCCTGAGCCTGCTGCTGACCCATTGCATAAAGGTTAGCTGCGTTCATTCCGCCGCCTGCCTGCTGAGCCATGTTAAGTCCTGCAAATGCCATCATAGGTCCTGTAGATTCGTTGGATGCTGCTGCTTCCATAGCGTTTGCCGTAGCTGTTGTCATACGAGCTGCTGCCATGTTTACGTTTGTGTAAACAGCTGTATCCTGGAACTGTTTAATTCTCTTTTCGTCTTCGTCTGTAGCCTTTAATGTATTGAATGTTACATCAAGAACTTCCATACCACGAAGTTTGCCCCACTTGTCTGAGAGCTGTTCGTTCAGTTTTTCAACAAGGATCTGAGTCTTTGTTGTGATAGCTGAATATCTGATACCTACGCCGTAATCGGAAAGAGCACCGAGAGCAGGCTGAAGAGCTGTCATAAAGTCAGATCTCATAATGCTCTGTAAATCTTTCTTAACGTACTGATCACCTCCGAAGTTTGCAGCGATGAATGAGTAGAAACGGATAGGGTCACTGATGTGGAATGTATATTCACCGTTAGCGATAAGTGAAATATCGCCCTGGAATCCCGTTACCTGGTCAGCGATAAAGAAAGGAATAGGATTGCTTGTTCCCCAGAGGTTGTTTCTTACTTCGTTAATGTTAACGTAGTAAACTCTCTGTGTCTTCGATATTTCACCGCCGAAAGCGAAACGCTTGCCGATTTCTGCGAAAGTATCAAGGATGTTCTTTCCTAAGTTTCCGTAGAAGATCGAAGGCTGTGTGGACTGATCATATTTATACTGTCCGGGTTCTGCACAAAACTCTGCAACTTTACCGTCATCAATGATAAGAGCAGCCTGACCTGCGTTAACTTCGATAATTGATCCGTTAGAGATGATATTCTCTGAACCCTTGTTATTTCCTTTTGTAAGTCTGTTTTTACCTTTTACTGCAAGAACGCCTTCCTGAAAAGCATCACAGTAGAAGTACTCGAGATACTGATCGGCTACGGTTGAAGAACCTGCACCTAAAATATTGGTAAACATATTTGCTCCGGCACTCTTTGCCTGTGCACCGACTGCATCAATAGCTGTTTTTAATAATCCCATTTTAAAATTCCCTCCTGTTGATTTTACGTCTTTTCCGACGTTAATCATTGTAACATACTACACCTTCAAAGTCCATAAAATTGACTTAAATCCCCGTCATATATATAATAGAAAAAGTTAAAATTACTCAGGCGGAAGAATATGAAAAAAGAATATACCTTCAAAAGCAAAATACTGAGGAAAATCATTATAGGAATGGCGGTTTATGCGGGCTCATATCTCCTTACTCTCCTTGTGCTTATCCCGTTTATTTCATTTTTCAAATATGGTAATTCTTCGTTATCTTTAATAGCAATGTTTGTTGCCGGACTGGGATCGTTTCTTACCATAACCTCCGATGAAAAAACAACTCTGCTTTATGATCCGGATGCCGTTTTTGCAAAAAAACCGTATTTCTTCCTTTTTGTAATTTTCACATCTTTTTCTTTTACGATAGTCTTTAATTATCTTTTTGACCTGATCCCCTGGGAAATTTTCGGTGATAAATTTATTAAGCAGGACAATGACACCCTTTTTGCCATACCTTTATATATGAGAATAATCGGATATGTTTTTATAGCGCCTTTTTCCGAAGAAGTACTTTTCAGAGGCGTGATTTTCTTCCGCTTCAAAAAACTGCTCCCTCTCTGGGCTTCGGTTTTGGCAGCGGCGCTTTTCTTCGGTTTGTACCACGGAAATCTCATGCAGGGATTATATGCTTTTATCATGGGTTCGGTAATGTGTCTTGTTTTTCATTACGGAGGAAGCTTTTTATACCCCTTCCTTTTCCATGCAATCGCAAACCTGATTTCCAACCTGTGTTTTGAATTCGAAGCGGTCGAAAAGGCACTTTATTCTCCTCTTTCGATCATTTTATCCGCAGCATATCTTGTGGTTGCCATAATACTCAGTTATGTCTTCAAAGTGAAGTTGACTAAAAAAGACAAGAAATGTTGATAACTTTGCTTTATAGCATAAAACTGTTGATAACTATGTGCAAAAAGTGGAATTATCCCCTGTTTAGACACCATTTTTATCAACACCTGCTGTTTGATAACCCAAAAGCAAAACATTCTTTCGTCGCAAATATGTTCGTTGACCGAAAGAGTTAATAAAGGAGGACACACAATATGTGGGCTTACGAATCAGTTTTTTATCAAATTTATCCTTTGGGATTTTGCGGAGCGCCATTCGAAAATGACGGCGTCTGCGAATCGAGAATTCTGAAAGTAATCGACTGGATTCCGCACATGAAAAAACTCGGAATCAACGCAGTTTACTTCTCACCCGTTTTCGAGTCCGATACTCACGGATACAACACAAGGGATTATACAAAAATAGACTGCCGACTCGGCACCAATAAGGATTTTGCAAAGGTATGCAAAGCTCTTCACAAGGAAAATATAAAGGTTGTGCTCGACGGTGTCTTCAATCATGTCGGAAGAGGCTTCTGGGCTTTTCAGGACGTGCTTAAGAACAGGGAATCTTCTCCCTATGTAAGCTGGTTTAACCGCATCGCTTTCGACGGCAACTCCAACTACAACGACGGCCTCTGGTACGAAGGCTGGGAAGGCAACTACGACCTTGTAAAATTAAATCTTCATAATGAAGATGTTATAAATCACATTTTCAGCGCAGTCGAAGGCTGGATTAAGGAATTCGATATCGACGGAATCCGTCTCGACGTTGCTTACTGTCTCGATTACGGTTTCTTAAACCGCTTAAGAGGCTTCTGTGATTCCAAAAAAGAGGATTTCTTCCTTCTCGGAGAGGTTCTTCACGGGGAATACGGCAGAATGCTTCGCGAAATGAATATCCACTCGGTAACAAACTATCAGTGCTATAAGGGAATTCATTCATCCTTTAACAGCAACAACATGTTTGAAATCGTTCATTCACTCTTAAGACTCTTCGGACCCGAGGACTGGACGGTCGCAAGAGGTTCGCATCTTTTAAGCTTTGCGGACAATCACGATGTGTCTCGTATCGCAAGCATTATCAACGATCCCGCTCATCTTCCGCTGGTTTACGCAATGGTATTCGGCATGCCCGGCATTCCCTGTGTTTACTACGGCTCCGAATGGGGCACAAAAGCTGACAAATCTCAGGGCGATCCTGCATTAAGAGTAAGCTTCGATGCTCCCGAGTGGAATGACCTCACTGATTTCATCTCAAAACTTGCCAAAGCCAAAACTTCAAGCGAAGCTTTGAACTATGGCGGCTTCCGTTCCGTGGTACTTACCAACCGTCAGTGTATTTTCGAAAGAAAAACGGACAACGAAAGAGTTTTTGTCTGCATAAATGCCGACAGTAACGATTATACCGCTCATTTCGACGCGGGATGCGGTATGGCCATAGATTTAATTAC
>JAIKXN010000205.1 GCA_024684055.1 Lachnospiraceae bacterium
GCATTACGATGAAGTATATCTACTGCACAGTACAGATTGTCATATGTAAAACTTGCTTCCGCGATATTATCTGCGCCTGATTCCATGGCTTTTTTAGTTGCTTCTGTCATCACGGATTTGTCTGCGCTATAATCGATAATCTCGCATTCTCCAAAATACTGTTGCGCCGCTTTTCCGACCATCACACCGTTTTCCAAAACGGATTCGTTGCTTGCATTAACTGCTTCTTCAGGCTTATTTTTCATAAGCCAGAGCATTTTGGGACATTGCACTCCATTACAATATGTAGACTTACTGAGTCTAATATCATTCATATATATTAACCTCCCCATTTTTGTCATTTTTCAGGATGAATTATATGGTTTATTCATCTGAGTCCGACTTATATATTTTACCACAAAACTTTTAAATTTTTAATCCTCAATTGCACTATTCTCTATCCGAGAGAAAGGCCGGAGTTGTCGTACCCCGGCCAATAAAATCAACAAGCGAATCCCAGAGCAAAAGCTTTTTTATCTTCTTTTGAAACTTCCATATCATCATAGTCAGGAATATCACATGCTTCAAAAGTAGTAACTAATTTTTCGTCAATCTGATCTTCAGATAATGGAGCTATTCTTTCCGCAAGATTCATTTCAGCTGTCTCAATCATTTTTCTTACGAATCGTCCGTTACCGAAATCTTCAGTTCCAACAACCTTGTCAATTGTTTTTTCAAGTTTATTCATTGCTTCTTTAGTAAGCGTGGAGTGTTTCTTGGAAAACATAAGTTTTGCAATATCGCATAGTTCTTCTTTGGAATAATCCTCGAAGTTAACATGATAAGCGATTCTTGATTTCATACCAGGATTTCTGTCTAAAAAATCCTTCATAGGCTTAGGATATCCTGCGAAAATAACAATCACCTTATCCCTGCGGTTTTCCATCTCCTGGACTATTGTGCTGATTGCCTCATCACCGAAGCTGTTCTTGTGTTCATCAACGAGAGAATAAGCTTCATCGATAAAGAGAACTCCGCCTTCGGCATCTTGAAATTTCTTCTTAACAAGCTTTGCAGTCTGGCCGACATGATCTCCAATTAAATCTGCTCTGCCAACTTCGACGAATTTACCAAGATCGAGAACCTTTTCATCCTTCATAATCTCAGCAACCAATCTTGCAACAGAAGTCTTAGCAGTTCCGGGATTACCTGTAAACACCATATGTAATGATGTGTTTTCTCTCTTAATGCCTTTATCCAAACACAACTTATTAAGTTTGGCATTGGCAACGACCTTACGAATTATTTCTTTTGCAGACTTTAAACCAATCATTTTTTCAAGCTCGGCTTTAGCATCACCGGGTTTTCTCTCTTCGACTATTTCGGGCTTATCTGAAGGCAAATCATTAAGCATGGTTATGTCTGCTTTTTTGATTGTAAATAGATCCGATTTTTTAATCTTACTTTCATCCTCTTTCTCAGAAATAAGTCTGGAAGCCTGATTAAGAATGGCCTTATCCAATACGTTTCTTACATATCGTCCGTTACCAAAATTAGTGATACATTTTGCTTTTTTAAAGATGTATTTCGCTTCTTTTACAGCATCTTCTTCTACTGTAAAGTTACGTTCTTTTGCCATCAGCTTAAATATGTCGGTAAGTTCATCAACACTATAATCAGGGAAATCAATCCAGTGCGGTATTCTGCTCTTTAAGCCGTCGTTATACGATAGGAATCTTTCCATATCCGCGTTGTATCCCGCAAGAATGACTATTACATCATCTCTATGGTTTTCCATTTCCTGTATTAAGGTAGCAATTGAACTGGAGCTGTCAAGTGAATATGCTTCGTCGATAAACAATACACCACCTTTTGCAGCCGTAAACTTATCACGAATCAATGGCGGAAGCATGAAGTTTAAATCCATACCTCCGGTTTCTACGAATACACCACTTTCAAGAATCCCTTCGTCCTTGGCTATCCCTGCAAACAACTTGGCTACTGTTGTCTTAGCACCACCCGGATTACCGGCAAATATCATATGCTGTGATCCGACTTCATAGGAATCGCCCTGATACTGCTTACGCAGCTTCTCGACTTTATCTGAAGCGATAATATTATCTATCTGCTTTTTGACTTTTTCCAAGCCGATTAGATTATGCAATTTTTCATAGGGAGAAATACGCTCTTCGTTA
>JAIKXN010000238.1 GCA_024684055.1 Lachnospiraceae bacterium
TGCTGCATGTCAAATTCCCTGATGTCGGGATTATGGAAATACTTTTTATATCTCTTTAAATATTTTTCGCCCATCTTGTTTGCATATATAAAATGCGCAATCGTATGCTCCACATTAATATCGTTATCAAGATGTGTTAAAAGATCCGTATAATATTCGTTTTTGATAGACACGGGATTAAACCTTGAAAACCCCTGTACAAACTTTTCTGCCGTTTCATCATCCATAAGAAAAAAACTTTTAAGCTTTTCTTTAGTCTTGTTTTTCTTTTTCTCGCTTTTGGTAACGCTTGTAAGAAGCGGAACAACGAGTTTTGACTGAAGGTACGCACTCACCTTTCCGCTTTGATCAAGATCGGGACTTCCGAAAATCGCATGATCGATATGCACATCTTTTCTTTGTACAAGCTGACCTACAAAACTTGAACCAAGCGAAGATCCGATTGCACCGTCAAGTCTTCCTCCGTGATTTTCTTTTATGTATTTTTCTATCTTTTCGGTAACGGTAATCATATCAGGGAAAACACTATCTGTTCCGTCAAAGCCGTCATAATTGACGCATATTAAATGATATTTTTCCGATAAGTACGGAATTACTCTTTCAAAATTTATCTGCCAGTCGCAACATGTTCCGGGTAAAAGCATCATTGTTTTTCCGGACATATTGCCCATTTCTTCAAATTTCATTTTTTTCTCCTTTATTTATTCGTTTAACATTTCGGAAAACGTTTTGTTTTACATGCAAACTTTTTAATATTTTATTTAACAAAAAGTGAGCATATCCATGCCGCAAGCGCAGATGCCGCAGGGAAAAAGATTAAAAGTTTAAGTAACTGGCTTTTTATGTTATATCCATACTTCCTGTTTTTATATACTTCTTCTACTTCAGGATAATAATACTGAAAGAAATGATATTTCATAAGAAGGTAATAATCAAAATAAACCATGTCATAAATTTTATATGCCGAGAAAATAAACACAAATCATTTTATTTTTCCTCTTTGTTCAGTACAAAAATCTGTCGCCAAATCAATTTGGAGCTGTTACCTTATACCGCAGACTTTCCTGATTCCTCTTGCAAATTTCTCGGGTTTAAAAGGTGCCAGTCCGCCGTGTCCGACATTTTTGATTAGACGAAATCTCGTCTTTGGAAATACCTTTCTTATATATGCAATATCATTTTTTCTGTCCTTGACTTCCTCTTCGGCAATCCAGTATTCGATGTTCGGACACACTTCCCTGACTGTTATCGGCATCGAATAGTTGTTGCACGAATCAAAAGTTCTCCATATAGTTTTGTAACTTATCATTTTCAAAACTTTGGAAGCATATTGAATATCTTCTTTTGACAATTCATCCGTGGAGAATGCAATCTGAAGGAGTTTGATGCCCCCGAATTTGCCCATGGATATAAGCAGAAAATCTTTTATGGCTATTATTCTTGTAACTATCCATGGAAGCTGATAAGGAGTGATTCCGCCGTCAATTACGGCATTCTTAATTTTGATTCTTGCATTTGCCAGCATCCTTGTAATTATGCTTCCGCCCATGGAGCATCCATACACACATTCAACCTCTGATATGGAACGGTTACTAAGCCATGCTTCCATTTCGGCCGCTATTTCCTCAACACTCGTGAAATCATCTTTTCTGTCAGGATTGTATCCCGGAATCGAAGGAATCACCAAATGAAAATCTTTATCAAGAAGCGGTATTACATACTCAAAATAATCCCACATCACTATGGACGGGTGAATCAGTACGAGTACCTTTTTATTCTCTTTTCCAAATTCGTGTACAGTCATCTTTTTACCTGCCGCCAAAAAGTTAGTCTTATATAACCGTTACCATTATAATTTTTCGGATTTCTTTTTTCAAGATGTTAAACCATTATTTTTAAAAAATAAAATTGCAGGCAATCACGCGGATTGCCTGCAATCTTTAAACATCTGTCTCTTCGTTTTCATCGGGTTGTTAATTATCTTCAGCATCGTATTCCATGGAGTTTCTTGAATTAACACCCAGTTTAATATCTTTAGTTACTTACCCAGCCGTCAATCGCCGGATCATAATGCGAATAAATGCTGAATCTCTCAAGCGAGGAACTGCTAATGAAGTATGCTTTGGCATCTTTTTTCAGATAATCTTTATATTTTGATAAATGCAGATTCTCGGGATAACTTAAGGATACATATATAATCGTATCGTTTTCCTCATCCAGAAGAGCATATTCATAAGCACTGTCATATCCGTCCATTGCAACATATGCAGGATAATTATATGTGGTATCGTCATAATAAACATTCTGAGTATAAGTTGTACCATCACCTATTGTTACATCATTGTAGGTACCGGCAAGTCTGTCTGCTTCATCTTTATAATCTTCTTCATTGTATTGGACTTTTAATATAAAATATCCGTCCGTGTCGAATAAACCTGTCTTGGCTGAGTATGCAAATTCATCATTTACCGATTTCGAAAGATCGTCCGGAAACAACAAAAAATCGGAGTTCATTTCCGAACTGTATTCGGAAATCATAGTTGTTTTGTCATATTCAACGCCCTTCTTTGTGGGAGAAAGCATCTCAATCAGTATTACCATCATGAGCAAACCAAATGTAATTAAAAATCTTATTATCACCAAAGTGAGAACCGACATTAAAACTATCAAGCCTACCGTTATAAACTTGTTTTTCTTAATCTTTTGCAGAATGCCGTTTACATAGAGCGTCAATACCATCATGGCCACAAAAGCCACAACAGAAAGTGCAACGGCAGCAAAAGTACCGAAGCTCGGCTCGGGGTTGTAATTGGTACATTGAAAAATAATGGCTATTGCAAGTACAATTACCCCTATAATTCCTATCAATCTTACTATGGTAAATAATCTTCCTTTTTCATTTTGGGCATAATCTGCCATCTTATTGGCTACATCTCTGACTTCTTTATCCATCATCTCGCTTTTCCTTTCACCTTCAATAATTTCTCTTACATCAACATCGTAATAATCAGCTATTTCGACAAGTAAGGAAATATCAGGCATATTGCTGCCCGTCTCCCACCTGGAAACGCTTCTTCCCGATACGTTGAGTTTTTCTGCAAGCTGTTCCTGAGTAACACCTTTTTCTTTTCTTAATTCTTTCAAAAAAGAACCAACCTTTTTTTGATCCATTTGTATTGCCTCCTTCCCTTGCAGAATAGAAAAATTATTCGCGTCTTAACACGACACAAAGCGAGAAATGCCGTATTTACGCTTATCGACACATGTGTCTAGTCATCGATTATATCTGAATTCCGACATTTATTTTATCACATTTTTGATTATAATATCTGCTTTCCGACAAACTGTCTCATCATGTCATTAACAGTCAAAGCACGCATGCTTTCCGTCCAACATTATATCTTATTTCAGATCGTTTAGCCACATATTAACCGATGCATCACTCGGCATACGCCAATCTCCCCTGGGAGAAAGTGATACCGAGCCAACCTTCGGACCATCAGGAAGACAGCTTCTCTTAAATTGCTGCGAAAAGAATCTTTTGTAAAAATTTTTGGCGGCGCTTATTACATCTTTATAACAGATTTCCGGATATGCACGTAATGCATATGCACATACTCTGGCAGGCTCAAAACCGTAACGAAGAGTATAAAACAAAAAGAAATCATTTAAGTCATACTTGCCAATCTTTTCTTCGGTTTTCTGACTTATCTCACCATTCGCATTCGGAGTAAGTTCCGGAGTGATCGGTGTATCACATACTGAAAGAAGAACTTCTCTTAATTCATCACTTTCACATATACCGGCATATGAGCGGCAAATATATTTGACCAATGTTTTGGGTACGGATGCGTTAACTGCATACATTGACATATGATCTCCGTTATATGTGCACCACCCAAGTGCAAGCTCAGACAAATCTCCCGTGCCCACAACCAGACCGTTTTTCATATTGGCAGCATCCATGAGTATATATGTTCTCATGCGAGCCTGCGCGTTTTCATAAGCCACGTCACCTTCACCCTGATAAGCAAGTTCATGACCTAATTCTTTAAGATGAAGATTAACACCTTCTTTGATTGGTACCTCATGAATTTCATCGCACAATAATCTCATTAACACCTTGGCATTCTCATAAGTAAGGCCCGATGTATTGCCTTCATTCGGCATAGTATATGCGATAATTCTTATTGAGGGAACAATCTTTTTGGCTTCATTACATACAAGCAAAGCCAGGGTTGAATCCAATCCTCCGGATATGCCTATAATAAGATTACTGATACCTGTAGATCTTACTCTCGTTGCAAGGCCGTTAGCCTGGATACGTAAGATATTTTTACATCTGTCATCTATGGTCTTTTTACCCGAAGGAACGAAAGGATTTTTTGCAACAGGATAATCGTTTTCATTCAGTATGTTTACAAGTCCCGTGATATCGGTTTCATCCTGTCTGATGTTTTGTATTATTACATTAACTTTTCTAAAAGAGGACGTGGTAACATCCTCAAAAGTATTCTGATGCCTCCTGTCATGCATAATGCTTCCTGTATCGATTAATGCACTCTCCACGTGGGGATAATCGGGGAAAATCGATTCCTTTAAAATATTTCCGTTTTGAGCAATGAGTGTATGAGCGGAAAAAACAAGGTCGGTACTGCTCTCATGCGTACCGGAAGAAGCATATACATATGCCACATAACATGAACCGCTCTGCTGTCTTATTAATTCGCGCCTGTATTCCTGCTTGCCTATTATTTCATCCGATGCAGACAGATTGGCTATAATATTGGCTCCCGCAAGTGATAAATGCGTGCTGGGCTTGTCGGGAACCCAGAGATCTTCACATATCTCCACGCCAAGAACCAAGCCGGATTTTTTATCCTCTGCCAGTATATCTGTTCCAAAAGGGATTTCATCCTCACCTATGGTTATTGTTTCGCCCTTAATGTTTTTGCCCGAAGCAAACCATCTGCACTCATAGAATTCCGAGTAATTCGGAATATATGATTTGGGAACAACCGCTTTTATTTTTCCTTCCGAAATTATTGCGGCACAGTTATAAATATTATTCTTAAAACATATCGGACTTCCCACCAGAACAGTCATGGATTTTCCCGCAGTTTCTTTAGATATCTTAATCAATGCCTCTTCTGATTTTACAAGTAAAAGATCGTTTTGAAAAAGATCGGCACATGTATAACCCGTTAAAGACAATTCCGGAAATACTATTAATCCGGCGTCCGTGTCAGCGTTAATAATCTCGATTATCTTTGCCGCATTTGCATCAACATCATCAACTTTTAATTCCGGTATTGCGGCTGCTGCCTTCACTAAATTATTTTTCATCTTTTTCCGCCCTCACTAACCTATAAGATCGTTTTGAAATCTCGACAAATGTTCAAAAGGCAGAATCTGTCTGCCTCTGAACAGTCCGCACCCGTCATTGATCAGCTGATTGTTGTATGCCTTGAACATATTGACATCTATCTCGGAAAGATTAAGTTCCTGAAGCTTTATAAGCCTTTCATATGCCTCATCAAAAAATATGCATTCTCCGTGCGGAATTATATCCCTGCCCGTGCTGTTTTCTTCCTGTCGTTTTTCATATCCGAAATGATTGGCATCTCCGATCTCGGCAAAATCGTCCATATCCTTGGTTCTGAGCTGAACCTCTGTATAGCATCTGGTGAGATTATCGTAAAAAGTTATATGTAAA
>JAIKXN010000029.1 GCA_024684055.1 Lachnospiraceae bacterium
AAGGCTGATGGGGAAGAATTTCCTGTCGGCATTTATGTGCGCGGGGAAACAGATGTTACTGAATATCGCATCGAATTAAAATATGATTCAGCACGTTTAAAATATGTAAGCGGAGCTGAGGAAGTTAATGAAGAAGAAGGAATACTTACATTTTTCGGTAATGTTAACGGTGAAAATGAAGCCAAACTCTGGCTGACGTTAAAGGCTCAAAGCGGTGGCGAAGCATTTCTTGAAGTTGTAAAAGCAACTGCCAAAAACTCTCTTGGTGAGGATTACGAGATAACTCTTCCGGGCAGTGTAAGAATTATTCTATCCGGCGAAGACAGAGTGGCAGCTGAACAGGCTCTTAAAGAGGCAGCGGAACAGGCTTCTCAGGAAATTGAAGATACAACTGAAACAAGTGTATCCGATAATAACGATATGGATGCATATGATTCTGCTGCGGAAGATATCATTCAAAGTGAAGAAGTTGAACAGGATGAAGAAATAACAGACGATGAGGAAGAATCTGATATTCTTACCGAAACAGAAACTGATAACAACACTTTAGTAAACCCAAAAACTGTTTCGAATTCTTTCTTTTCAAATAAGAAAACGGTTATTATCTGTGCAGTAGCGGCAGTGGGAATTATAGTTATTGCTGTTACCGCGATTATTTTCATTATCCGTGGCAGAAAGAAAAATGAAAGTATTGATTTGAATTCGGGATATTCCCCGGAAAATCTTTCTGAAACAAGAAAGGGATACGTATATAACGAATCAGATGATATAGAAATGATTGATTTCGGGTCATCCGAATATGATATTCCTGAAGTTGAAACTTCGAAAAATAAATTTGATACAAACGATGAAGACGATGATATTCGGACGATTCTTTTTACCGGAAACGAGGCGGAACTGACGGAAGAAGATTTACCCGAAAATATCGAAGAAGAAAAAAATGAAGTTTCCGAAAACAAAAATGTCAGAAAAAAGGCGCGAAAAAAGGAAAATAAGGAAGATACAAAGGATACAAAAGAACCTGTAATCAGAGTGGAGGATGTTACCATGAAATTCAGGTTATCCAACAGCAATGCTTCGGGCTTTAAAGAATACTTAATTCAAAAAATACAGCACCAAGTCGTTCACAAAGACCTTCTTGCTCTCAATCATGTGAGTTTCGATATTTATAAAGGTGAGGTTATAGGTATTATAGGAACAAACGGATCCGGTAAATCAACTTTGCTTAAAATTGTTTCGGGAGCACTCAATCCGACCAGCGGTAAAGTTGAGGTTGACAGGCGTAAAATTCAGCTTCTTTCTCTCGGGGCAGGATTTGATATGGAACTGACTGCCAGGGAAAATGTATATCTTAACGGGTCCATTATAGGATATTCTAAAGAATTCATAGATGCGAATTACAACAAAATAGTTGAATTTGCTGAATTGGATGGATTCATGGATCAAAGAGTTAAAAACTTCTCAAGCGGCATGGTCTCAAGACTTGGTTTTGCAATCGCTACAGCAGGTAATGTTTCAGAAATTTTAATTCTTGATGAAGTTCTTTCTGTAGGTGACGAATTCTTCAGGAAAAAGAGTCTTAAGCGTGTCAAGGAGATGATTCACGGAGGAAGTACGGTTATTATGGTTAGTCACAGTATGAATTCTATTCTTGACAACTGTACAAGAGTTGTCTGGATAGAAAAAGGCGTTCTTAAGATGATAGGCAGACCCAAAATGGTTTGTAAGGCTTACAGTATGATGCATGAGGGCAGGTGCGAATAAAGTCACGGTGTTTTTAAGTTTATAATGGATGCTTTCATATGAAAGAAGTTACGAAATATAATTATACAGAATTACTGGACAAATCCGATGAAGAAATAATAAATTCAGTCGGAATGGCAGAAATGCCGTTGATAGTCTGGATACTTGAAAAAAAATACAATGGCGAGGTAAATCTTATTGATATTGGTGGCGATTGCATGATTCGTTTCGGGGAAACAAATGTCGCCAATATGTCTTATCTTGCAACATATTTGCACTTTTTTTATGCGGATTCCGAAACAGTCAGAATGATGGGCAACATTTCATTTCCGGCTGTATTTGATAAAAGATTCCGCTTTTTTATTTTACTTAACAATGAAAAGGTTTATTGTCCACTTGGAGAGGATAATTTCGACAGATATGTAGATAACAGCAGATATGAGATCAGAAATGTTTTCGATTATTCATTTTCGTTAAAGGATTATATTTCGAAGGAGACAGATACTGCAGTGCGTGTCAGTTTCGGCTTTGAAACTGACGGAATATCAAGCATTTGCAACAAAATAAACAGTATGAGGTTTTCTCCTTTGGCTGATGTTATTCCGGGACAGTTTTATGCTAAAGACGGATTTGTTTTCCGTATAGAAAATAACAGCATAATTGGAAAAAAGACTTCGAAGGAAGAAATCCGGGAATACGAAAATGAATTTCGAAAGAATTGTAAAGAGATTCTTTCTGCGGCGAATAATACAAGAAACGATAGATCTGAGAAAAAAGAATATTTCTTTGATTATGAAAGTATCTGTTCTTTAAGAGATTATTTTTATAAATTTACCGGTTCGGATCACAAGCCGGTGTGGGTATTCATGGACCGTCCGGACAGAGCGGATGACAATGCTCTTGTTTTGTTTGAATATGTTCAGAAATTCGAGGAAATCGACAGTTATTATGTTATATCCGACAAATCGGATGATTTTAAAAGGATTTCAAGCGTAGGAAAGACGGTTCCTTTGTATTCAAAACAGCATTTCGAACTGGCTTTGACGGCAGACTGCATAATTTCGTCTCAATGCAACGGTGCAGTGGAAAATCCATTCTGGGAATATGCTGAATATTTCAGGGATCTTTATCACAGACCCAAAATGATATTCCTTCAGCATGGAGTCATAAAAGATGACATGAGCCTTACATTAAACAGATTTAATACCGGATTTACCGGATTTGTTACAAGCACTGAAGATGAATACTGTTCGATTCTTAATTATCCTTACGGATATACTGAAGAAGAAGTCTGGCTTACGGGACTGCCGAGGTATGACAAACTGTACAATGATGATTCAAAAATAATCCTTATAATGCCCAGCTGGCGAAAAGGTCTTATGGAACAGACATGG
>JAIKXN010000056.1 GCA_024684055.1 Lachnospiraceae bacterium
ATTACAGGCCCGAATACCGGCGGTAAAACCGTATCGATCAAGACTGTAATGATCAACTCATACATGGCACAGTGCGGTCTTCATGTTGCATGTAAGGAAGCGGATATCTGCATGAACAGCAACTTCCTTTGTGACATCGGAGACGGGCAGAATATGAGCGAGAATCTTTCGACATTCTCAGCACATATTAAGAATGTTCTTGATATTTTAAGACAGATCAACAAAGACAGTTTCGTGATCATGGATGAGTTGGGCTCGGGTACCGATCCTGCGGAAGGGATGGGAATAGCCGTTGCGATCCTTGAAAAACTCAGAGAAAGCAATGCCAATTTCCTTGTGACCACGCATTATCCCGAGATAAAGGAATATGCCAAAAGAACCGAACATATCGTGAATGCGAGAATGACGTTTGACAGGGAAACTCTGCTTCCGACTTACAAAATGGTGATAGGAGAAGCGGGAGAGAGCTGTGCTTTCTATATAGCGGACAGACTCGGAATGCCCGAAGACATGCTTAATACCGCTGTTGAAGCGGCATACGGCAAAGGGGCCATAAATAATTACTCTTTCAGAAGCAAAGAAAAGCTGACGAAAGAAAACAAAACGAAAATTACGAAGTTAAAGAATCCTTCAAAAGAAACTAGACTATACGACAAATTTAAGATCGGCGACAGCGTAATGGTATATCCCGACAAAAAGATCGGCATTGTCTGCGGGGAGGTTAACGACAAGGGAGTTTTGAGGGTTCAGATAGCCGATAAGAAGATTTACATCAATCACAAACGAGTAAAACTGCATGTAAAGGCTGAAGAACTTTATCCCGAAGATTATGATTTTTCAATCATTTTCGATTCGGTTGAAAACCGTAAGATACGTCACGACATGAGCAGGAAATATACTGAAGAAACCATCACTGTTCCTACCGAATACCTTTGATTTTTTACCGAATACCGATATTTTGTGACAGGCGTGAATTTTAGAAGTATCATTCAGTCATGGAAACGAAATATCAGAGTATTTGGAGGTAGAGATATGAGAAGAAAATACCTTGATAATATCAGATGGATTACCGTGGTGCTTGTTGTTTTATACCATGTTTTTTACATGTATAACGCTGAAGGCGTTGCAGGCGGCATTGGCAAAATTACAAATCTGGAGGTTCAGTATTATGATGCATTTCAGTATGTGGTTTATCCTTGGTTTATGTGTATATTGTTCCTGGTATCAGGCATTTGTTCCAGAATATATTTAGAAAACCACACCGGAAAGGAATTCGCAAGATCCAGAACGAGAAAGCTTCTGGTTCCTTCCACACTTGGCCTTCTTGCTTTCCAGTTTGTTCAGGGGTATTTTAACATGAGCATGGGTGGCGATGGAATTGAAATGATCAAAAACGTTCCGGCCCCCATTGCATTCGTAATAATGTGTTTAAGCGGAATCGGAGTTTTGTGGTATATCCAGATACTTTGGATTTTTTCAATGTTACTTTTGCTTGTAAGAAAGATCGAAAAAGACCGCTTATGGAAACTCGGAGGAAAGACAAACATTCTTGCTGTCATCCTTTTTGCAATTCCCGTGTGGGTATCGGGACTTATCCTTAATACACCCATCATCGCCGTATACAGATTCGGGCTTTACGGATTGCTTTTCTTCCTGGGATATTACGTTTTTTCACATGAAGAAGTGATCGATAAACTTAAAAAATACTTCATTTTGTTCCTTGTTCCTGCAGTTGCTCTGGGCATATTGTTTTGTATCTTTAACTTTGGTAAAGTATATGCAGATGCTCCCGTAAACCGCACACCATTATTTACATCATATGCATGGTTTGCATGTATGGCAGTCCTTGGCGGCATGGCAAAATACGGTAATTTTGAAAATGCCTTCACAAGATTTATGACGAAGAAGAATTTTGGGCTTTACGTTTTCCATTATCTTGGAATTTCGATGGTAGCTATACTGCTTGTAAAACCCGGATACATTTCAGCCGTATGGGCGTACATTTTAAGCACTGTTGCAGCTTTTGCACTTGCTTTTGTTTTATACGAAGTGATCTCAAGGATTCCAGTATACAGATGGCTCGTCCTTGGGATCAAAAAGGAAAAAAAGAGGAATTAAAGATGATTTTCAGACTGAATCTAAATCCTAAATGCGAAGAAGAAGTCATAGCAAATGTTCATGAAAGAACGCCGCTTATCGACGAGATTGAAAGACTGGTAACTCAGGAGGATTCCGCAGAGCAGATTACCGGGTACCTTGAGGATGAGATCAGACTTTTGGATGTAAAAGAAATAGAGTGTTTCTTCGTGGAAGATGAAAAGACTTATGCGCTTTATTCCGACCAAAAGAAATACCTCGTAAGAAAGCGGCTTTACGAACTCGAAAAAGTTTTAAGCGCGGATTTCATAAAGATAAACAAGTCTGCGATAGCCAACAGCAAAAAGATTGCGCGATTTAAAGTTCTTTTGTCCGGCGCCGTGGACGCGGAGTTTGCGAGCGGAAATACGGAGTGTATTTCAAGAAGATGTTTTGTAGAGGTTAAAAGGAGATTCGGTATATGAAAAAAAATATAAAAGATTTTTGCATAAGAGGTTTGATGTTTGCATGGGGCGGACCTGCCATAACGGCAATCATCTGGTATTTTCTCGGGAAAGCCGGACAGATAGAAGCTCTTTCGCCGGCTGAAGTTCTGATAGGAGTTTTGTCGACTTCGGCACTTGCCTTTATCGCTGCCGGGATATCGATAGTTCATCAGATAGAAACGATCCCAAAACTTATGGCTTCGCTTATTCAGGGAGCGGTACTTTATATCGATTATCTCGGATTCTATCTTTTAAACGGATGGATCAAAACGGAAAACATACTTATATTTTCAATATGTTTTGTCGTCGGCTTCGTTATCATCTGGGCCTGCGTTTACATTCCTATCAGAATAAGAGTGGCGAAGATGAATAAGAAACTTGGAGTGTAATGTTTTTATTTGACACAGTAATAATGTCTGACATTTTCGCTGTCGATTACATAGAATTAGTAATCTCCGGCATAATAAGCTTTTACACCCTTTGTGAAGCCTTTTGAGACAACATTAAACGCAATGTCTATAAGATCGCAATTTTCTCCGTATTCGGAAACATATGTGGACCGTTGGTGGACAGCCCGAAGAACGCAGATCAAACCTTGTAAAAAAAACGTGATTCACTTTATTATCCTGAAATAAATGCTATAATTATTCTTGGTTTAAAATTTGAAATATAACTGTTTCGGACAACATAAACAGGAAGAAAAATACGATATATAAAAGGGCGATATATTTTGTTTTTTACAATTTTCGCTGACAGAGATTTAGGTAATAAAGAGGTTTTATTAAAGTGAAAATGACGGCTGATTTGTTTGAAAAGATCATCAATACTTCACAGGACTGCGTTTTTTGGAAGGACAAAGACAGAAGATTTGTGGGTGTAAATCAGGCTTTCCTTGATTACTACGGATTCGAATCGCAGGATGTGCTTATAGGAAAGACAGATGAAGATATGGAATGGCATTCCGATCCGGAGCCTTTCAAACAGGATGAAATCAGAGTACTCTCGGGGCACAGCACATATAAGGTGCAGGGCAAATGCATTATAAGGGGCGAGGAAAGAGACATCATAGCATCAAAGAGGCCTTTATATTCGGGAGATGAGATAGTCGGACTGGTAGGAAGTTTCGTTGATATTACGGATGTCATCAGAAGGAAACACAAAACCGACGGCTCTCAGGTGCTTTACTCCATCGGGGACTTAAGGAAATTTACGTATTTTGACAAGATAATTGATGATATAAGTCTTGAAGAAATACTCGATCCCTTAACGGGTGCGATTTCGAGAGCATACTGCATCAAATTCATTCACGCACTCGTTTCGGAAAAAACACCTTTCACTTTCGCAATTATTGATCTCGATAATTTCAAATACATTAACGACAATTTCGGACACATCGCCGGAGACAAGGTACTGACGACCGTTGCAAAAGGAATAGCGGATTTTCTCGGAGAAAACGGACTTGTCGGACGTTTCGGCGGAGATGAACTCTTAATCGTTGATCTTAAGCATCTTGAAACCGAAGAAAAGACGGATTTCTTTGAAAAACTCTACGGCGACTCGGATGCTTTAAGAATTAAGGTTTCTTTTGACAACGGTGCGGCATATATCACGGGTACGGCAGGATGTGCTTCTTTCCCTGCGGATGAGGATGATTTTTCCTCACTCTTCGCATTGACGGATAAAATGCTTTATATCGGCAAGAACAAAGGAAGAAACTGCTATACCGTATATGAAGAGGAAAAACATAAGGATATAGAGATTCGAAAGATTGCAGGAAACGGTATTTTTACCAACATGCATAAAATCAGAATCGACATCGAAAACGAAAAGGGCTTTGAAAACAAACTTTTGAAAGCCATGTCACACATAACGGAAGTTTTCCAGATAACGGATTTGTACTATGTAAAAGATGACGGCAGAATGAGAGCCGTTTTGAATAAAGATTTTAATGAAGATGCGTCGGATATAGGAAATATCATGGAAGACGATCTTTTCTCGGAAAGTACTTTAGACAGAGTAAAGAAATCATCACCGAAATTCTATGATACTCTGACAAGAAACGATTTCGAGACGATTCTTGCCACTAGGATAAGAAAGAATGACAAAGTTTACGGATATATCGTTTGTGCCGTACACAGAAGTCTTCGCATCTGGCAGGAAAATGAATGTGCAATCCTTTATTATCTGGCTGAACTTTTAGCGGATGAATTTTAGTAAAGGAAAAATTATGGACTTAATAGTGATAATAGGAAGCGGTGCGGTCGGCAAGATGACCGTTGGACAGGAACTCACGAAGATAACGGATTTCAGGCTTTTTCACAATCACATGATGATCGAACCCGTGCTTGAAATATTCGGAAAGTTCGACGGAAGTGTCGTGAGCAAACTCAGAGAGGATATCTTTGAGGCCTTTATGAAAACGGAATATCAGGGATTGATATTTACTTTTATGTGGGCTTTTGACATGCAGCAGGACTGGGATTATATCAAAGGTGTTGCCGAGAAGTTTGAAGCCACCGGAGGAACCGTTTACTATGTAGAGCTTGTTGCGGACAGAGAAGTCCGTATAGAGAGAAACAAGAGCGAAAACAGACTGAACAACAAGCCGTCCAAACGTGACATTGTTATTTCCGAAGACAGAATGATAAGAGAGGAAACCAATTTCCGACTTGTAAGCAGGGAAGGCGAGATCCCTTTCGAAAATTATATAAAGATAGACAATACAAATCTCGAGCCGGATGAAGTTGCGAGAATGATAAAGAAGCGCTTCAATCTTCCGGGTGTGAGTCTTACGCATATTCTGAATCATTTAAGATTCGAAGAGGTCAGTGACGAAAATCTCGAATTCCTTTTAGAGATGCAAAAAGAGAGTTTCATGCCTCTTTACAAAAAGTACCATGATGAGATGTCACCCGCGATAGAGACTATAGAGAAGGTAAGAGCAAGGGCAGCAGTTCCTTCAAGACAGTACTTCTTTATCCTAAAAGACGGTGCGAGAGTCGGAGTCATCAATATCGGAAACAACAATCCTGACGAAAAGGATGTTTCCTGCATAAGTCCGATTTTCATTCTTCCAAAATATCAGAATCAGGGGCTTGCATATGCGGCCATCATGAAGGCGTTTAAGGATTACCCTGAAGTTAAGCTCTGGAAGCTTGACACAATACTCGAAGAAAAAGGCAACTGCCATCTTTATGAGAAATGCGGATTCGTAAGAGTCGGTGAAGAGCATCCGGTTAATGACAAGATGACGCTTATTGAGTATGAGTACAAAGTGCCTAAAGCAGAGTAGAGTCTAAACCTCCGAAGAGGAAACAATTATGAATGCCGGACAGCGCAACATTCAATTGTTTTGTGTACAGGAGAGAACACTAAGGGTACTGTAAGCTTGGAGATAAGTTCTTTTTCGGGAAAATGATTTACTGCCAAGAGTAAGCAATTAAATATTAAAAGAATTTAAAAGTCGGCTGGATGAAAGTTCAGTCGACTTAAATATGTTTATAAGGATACAGATAAAGAATAAACAGCTTACTTATGTTTTTCATACAATCGAAAGTTAAGCAAAGTGTTTGTTTTTTGCAGAGTTTGACACGCAGAGTAAAATATTATTGTAAGACTATAAGGAAAAACATTTAAACATGAGTGAAAAAAGCAAAGGCAACAATACAAAGAAAAAAGAAAGATTTTACCTGCTCGATGATTTGAGGGGATTTGCGGTACTCGGAATGATATTCTGTCATACGCTTTACGATCTTGAGTCATACGGGGTAATTCTTCCGTTTACTTATACATGGCAGTATGAACTCTGGGAACAGTTTTTAAGATTCCTTTTCTTCTTTATATCGGGATACTGCGTATACCTTGGAAGGAAGTCATTAAAGAGAGGACTTATTGTTTCGGCATGCGGACTCATCGTTACGATAGTGTCTATTGTGATTAAGGTCAATCCGCCGATTGTATTCGGAGTGCTTACCTGCATGGGCTTTAACATGATAGCGGCAATTCCTTTTAAGAGGATTATCAATAAGAAAAATGCGCCGTATTTCCTTTTCGGATTTCTGATTCTTCTGGTTCTGACACTTCATATTCATCGAGGTTATTTCGGTATTTTGTCATACAAAGTCTTTGAATTCCCGAAAGCATGGTATGGCGAATACAGTTTACCTTTGACATATGTTCTGGCATTCCTCGGAATACCTTCGAGAAAGTTTGCGTCATCTGATTATTTCCCATTTGTACCCTGGTTCTTCCTCTTTATGACGGGATTTTCGGTAAATGCGTGGTTAGGCGACAAACTTTCGAAAATGAAAATAATGAAACTTAAAGTTCAGCCGCTTGAATTCATCGGCAAACATTCGCTTATCTTTTATCTGGCGCACCAGCCGATAGTGATGGGCATAGTAATGTTACTGGATTATACCGTAGGGCTTGGATGAGAAATAGTAAAATTAGTATTGCTTCATGGTTATCGAAAGAATGACCGGCACATTAATTTGGAAAAAGAAGCGAATAATATAAAGACAGTTTAATACCATAAGACTGAAAGAATTAGAAAAAAGAGGTATGAAATGAAAAACAGTATAAAATTAATGGCTTTGGCATTGGCAGCAGCTTTGTGTATGAGCGCATGTTCAAATTCTTCGGGAAGCGGAGCCTCAAATACAAACAATAATTCAAATGTTTCAGCAAATACTGAGACAGGCACGAATGCGGATGCTAACGGGGATGCGGCATATGATAATTCTCTTTTGGAAGATTTATCAAAGACATCTGATTCGGGAGACAATGCGGCAGCAGTTTCAGATAATTCAACCGTAACACCGGAAAATATCGACCCGAATAACCCTTACAAACCGGAAAGCGTAGATGTCGATCTGACAAAGATATCGGGCCTGCTGGTTTATTCGGAAGTTTACAATATGATGGAAACACCCGAGGATTATCTTGGAAAGACAATCAAGGTGAAAGGGCTTTATTCATATTATTGCGATGAAGCTACAAATAATGTATATCATGCCTGCATTATTCAGGATGCAACGGCATGTTGCGCACAGGGACTCGAATTCATTCCCGAAGGTTCGCTTGTTTATCCGGATGATTTTCCGAAGGCGGAAGACGAAGTTACGGTTACCGGGATTTTTGATACTTATTATGAAGGCGAAGATCTGTACTGTACTCTGAGAAATGCTTATATGGAGTTCTGATTTCATAGTGCGTTTTTTGTCCATTAAGTCAATGGGGTTAATGGCATTTTTGCAACAAACTGTATAGAAAACGAGATATTTTTTTTAAATTCTTGTGTGAGTCTTATATAAGAAAAATATTCATAATTCTCTTAAGTGTGTTAAAATAAAAGTCAGGGTTTGGAGCATTTTGAGGGAAATATAATGGATAAAAAAAAGAAAGCAATTGTAATTGGCAGCGATATTGCCGCATTCATTCTTATTGCCATAGGTTTTATAGCTTTATCAATCTATACGAAGAACCAGCCTGCGATCAGGGTAGTACAAAACAGCGAAAGCACTGCAATAGAGCAGCAGGATCTGTATGTTACGATGCCTATTGAAAAAGGATGGTATGACAGCGGATTCCATGCCAATCAGTACAGTGCGACTCTTTATAACAACACATTCAACAGTCTTAGAGACTGGTCTATCACTCTTGAAATTCCCAATAATGCAAAAATCACAGATTCATGGAATATTTCGTTTATCGAAAACGACGACGGAACGATAACGATTTACAATACACCAAACCAGGGCTTTAATGATATAATCGAGCCCAACAATTTCATTACATTCGGATTTATTCTTTTTGCCAATTCGGATAATGAACTGACGAATTTTGTTATAAAAGCTTTCCCGGATGCAAAAATTACGGATTATCCTTTATTTTATGTTTTGATCTTCCTCAGCCTTATTTTTGTAATCGCAGTTTCCATACAGATAGCAATTAACATAAAAGACCGTCAGTTTAAGCATCGCAGGGAATTGGACAAAAAGATCATCATTCAGTCCATGAAGACTTTTACCAATTTCATCGATGCTAAGGATCCCTATACGAGAGGTCATTCGATAAGAGTAGCTTTTTACAGCAAGAAAATTGCACAAAAGATGGATTTTGACGAAGAAGAACTCTATAACATATATTATGTTGCGCTTCTTCACGACGTCGGCAAGATTAACATTCCCGACAGTATATTAAACAAACCCGGAAAGCTTACTCAGGAAGAAATGGATATCATCAAGACACATACCAGCAACGGTGCTTCTGTACTTAAAGATTTTTCATCGATTCCCTGCATTGTTGAAGGCGCCCATTTCCATCATGAAAGATATGACGGAGGCGGATACCCCGAAGGGCTTAAGGGTGAGGAAATACCTCTTATTGCAAGAATCATCGGAGTTGCGGATGCATTTGATGCCATGAATTCCGACAGATGCTACAGAAAAGCTCTTTCTACGGATAAGATCATAACCGAACTTAAAGAAGGCTCAGGCAAGCAGTTCGATCCGGAGATAGTAAAGATCATGCTGAATCTGATCGAAAACAATGCTTTCCGAAATATGAATTCAGAGCTGAATTAATATATAAAGATTTAAAGTGCAGATGTTTGTGAGATGTCACACAGTCTGCACTTTTTTGATTGTTTTCCGTAAGAAAAAAAGTGGTGTTTATGTTTGACGGACACTATGCCGTTTGATAAAATTTAATGGTGAGAAAAATTAAATAATTACAGGAATCAATGAATAAAGTATTGAGGAAAATTAAAAAATTTTACGAGGAGGAATGATAAATGAAGAATGCATCTAAGAAAAATCTTTTGGTCAGTATGCTGGCTATAATGGTAATCGTTTTAATTACTGTCATCAGCATACCCATGAAAGCGGCGGCTGCTCCGTCGGCGCATACCGCCCATTCAAAGAATGCAAATCATGAAGGATGGACACCTGTTATGAATGAAGACCAGTTGCTTCTCATGGGGTATTTTGGAGGAACCGGTTATCTTACCAAGGATATTGAGCTTTCAGGTAATACTCTGATAATTTACAGCGGTAAGGAAGTTAATCTTTGTCTTAACGGTCACAGTATTACATTGGATTACAATGATGGAGAAAAGAGTGTAATCCGGATAAACGAGGGTGCTACATTAAATTTATATGATGAAAAAGGCAATACCGGTAAGATCACTCACAAATCTGGCTGTAAAGGAAGAGGAGTTTATGTAAATGGCGGAAAATTTGTACTGAATGGCGGGAATATTGCTGATAATACAACCACCAAAAGCGGAGCCGGCATTTATTTTACTGAGAACTCTGAATTTATAATGACCGATGGGGTTATTTCCAATAATTTTTCTTCCAAGGATGGCGGAGCTGTATATATTTCCAACGATACGATAAACAGTATGTCAGGTGGAAGTATTGAAAGAAATGTCGCTAAAGGCCACGGCGGCGCCATCGCTTTTGTTGGGGAAAAAATCTATTTTACGATGGACGAAGGGAGTATTGTTGGAAATTCCGCGGATAAAGATGGAGGAGCATTATATTTTGATAACCCAAACACTATCTATGAGGAAAAAAGCACATTCACAATGAATGGTGGAAGTATTATAGGTAATGTTTCAAAAAGCAGTGGAGGAGGAATCTATGGATATCGTGTACATACGACCATAAATGATGGAATAATCAGCGAAAACGTTGCAGAAGACGGAAGCGGTGGAGGATTGTTACTTTGGGTTAATGGCTTTATAATGACAGGAGGATCTATTACCGGCAATTATGCAGGGAATGACGGTGGCGGTTTGTATTTAGAGGAATTGCAGGATACAGCAGAAATTTCAGGAGGAACAATATCGGAAAACGAAGCCCGTTATGACGGTGGCGGTATTTTTTCATGGGAAACTACAGTGTTATTTAACGATGGAATGATATCGGGTAATACAGCAGGGCGTAATGGGGGCGGAGTATGTCAAGAAGATTCCCATTTTATTATGACCGGAGGCGAAATCTCAGAAAACACTGCTGATTTGGCAGCCGCATTGTATTTAAGTAATTATGAAGAGCATTATTTATATTGTTCATTTGATATAAAGGGAGGAGTAATTCGACAAAATGAAGCCAAAACCGGTTGTGACGGAATAGGGTTTGACGTTAGAGGCACTCTCACAGATGGCATATGTGAAGATGAAATATCTTATGACAAAACTCTTTACAAAACATTGAAATATTTACCGAATCAGGGCAGCGGAAAATCATTTACGCAGTATTGCATCTCAGGTAATTGGGATGACATGGAAGAAAACAGGTTTACAAGAAAAGGATTTAAGTTTTACAACTGGAATACCAAGCCGGACGGAAGCGGTACTTCTTTTGAGGTGGAGGACAAAGTACCGGAAAAATCCAAAAAACTTTTCGCTCAGTGGAAACCGAATGCTTATACAGTCAGTTTCAACGCAAACGGCGGAAGCGGAACAATGTCTTCACAGATTATAAAGTTCGATAAATCAACGGCTCTTAACAAGAATACTTTTAAAAAATCCGGATATAAGTTTACAGGCTGGAATACCAAGGCGGACGGAAGCGGAATTTCATATAAAGACGGGGCTAAAGTCAGACTGAAATTTTTAAACGTAAACAAGGTTACGCTTTTCGCTCAGTGGAGCCCGATCACAGCTTCTTATAAAGTTGAACATTACAGACAGAAACTTGACGGTTCATATCCCTCGACCGCAAATGAGACGGAAGTATTTGAGGGAAAGGTAAATGCAAGCGTAACGCCTTCCGTCAAAACATATAAAGGATTCACTGCACCTGAAACAAAGACCGTAAAGATCAAAGCTGACGGTTCAGTCGTTGTTACATACAAATACACAAGAAACAGCTACAAACTTACCTGGGACTTCGCAGGTGGAAAAGCAAGCGGAAATTACACTAAAGGAACCGTAAAATATGGGGCAAAGATAACTGCACCCGTTCCCACCAGAGACGGATATGAATTCACGGGCTGGGATAAAACGGTACCGGCAAAGATGCCTGCAAATGATGTAACGTTTAAGGCAAAATGGAAGAAGCTCTCTCAGGAAGAACAGGTAAGAAAATTCGTAGAAAGATTCTATACGATCATTCTTGAAAGACCTGCAGATGAAGCGGGACTAAATGACTGGACGAACAGACTGATCAGTAAACAGGCGACAGGTGCTGATGTAGCTGCAGGCTTCATCAACAGCGACGAATTCCAGAAGAAGAAAATGACTGACGAAGAATACGTAACCAAGTTATATCGCGCATTCTTTGACAGAGAACCCGATAAAGAAGGCTACAACAACTGGCTTCGTGAACTCAAGAACGGAAAGACAAGAGATGACGTATTGAGAGGATTTATAAATTCACCTGAGTTTAATAATCTTTGCAAGAAGTATGGAATCAATACAGGAAGTTATTGATTAAAACTTTGAAAGCATTACGGAATCAATGCCTGAATTAATTAAACACTAAGATTTAAAGTGCGGATATCTGTGAAAATCATTACGGAGTCCGCACTTTTTTATTGTCATAACAGAGGATTTGAGTGGCTTGGTTTTGTTGACGAAAGCAACGCTGTTTGATAAAATTTTTATGCATGAAAAATCCGTTTTCGGACGGATTATTTTAAATAGGGGAGGATTTAAAATGAAAAAAAGAGAAAAAAATAAACTGATGACAGTCATGATGTCATTCATGTTCATCACGATAATGTCTTTGGTCATAATGCCTTTGACTGCTAATGCTCAAACAGCACATACGGCACATTTCGGATCAGACAAAGACGGTTGGGCACATGAAGGATGGAGTGTTATTAGCAACAAAGATGAACTATATGGTTTTTGTTTATATGGAGGAAACGGATTCCTCACAGCAGATATAGTAATTGATGGGATTCTGGTTGTTTATTCTGATTGTGAAGTTAATCTTTGCCTTAATGGTCACAAAATTATACAAACAGGTGATTATAATGTAATATCTTTGAATGATGGCAGTAAACTGAATTTGTATGACGAAAGCAATAATACCGGCATAATAACTCACATTTCACGGACAGAAGGAAGCGCTCTGTATATGTATGAAGCGACATTTACCATGTATGGAGGAAGAATCGCAGACAATATCTGTCATGGTGCAGGCGGTGCGATATATTCCGAAAACTCGACTATCGTGATGAATGGCGGCATAATTAGTAGAAATAAGGCCGGGGCTCACGGTGGAGCAATCTACGCAGAAAAATCAGATGTCACAATAAATCAGGGAAATGTTGAAAAAAACTCTCTCGTATCTGGTGGATCTGGAGGAGGATTGTATGTTAGTGAAGGTACATTAACAATAAACGGAGGAAATATATCACAAAATTTTGCTTCTTACGGTGCAGGAATTGCAGTCGAAGATTCCACGGTGACAACAATTAATGGCGGAAACATATCAGGAAATACTTCAGATAATCAAGGAGGAGGGATTTATACTTGTTTTAGTTCGCTTACGATAAATGGCGGACAATTCTCAGGAAACTATGCAACCGAGGAAGGCGGCGGATTATATGGCATGGATACTGCCATTTTAATGAATGACGGATCATTCTCCGAAAACAATGCTAATAGAGGCGGCGGATTGTATATAAGACAATATGCGAGTGAGGAATTATTCCGCATAGAAGGCGGTGATATCAGCGATAACAAAGCAGAACTTGGTGATGGAGTATATGTAATAAGTGAAGGATTAATAGTTGACGGAATCGTAAAAGACAGTATTTATTGTTACTTAAATACAAATGATGAAAGCAATTATTACAGTGTGAATTTTGATCCGAATAAAGGAACAGGAAAAACTTATACACAGTATTATCATGTTATGTTTTTGGAAGACCCGGAAGATTTTGACGATTATTTTAAGCGATACCTTGTCGAAAACAGATTTACGAGAAGCGGGTATGAATTTTATAACTGGAATACCGAAGCAGACGGAAGCGGAACTTCTTATGTAGACGGAGCAGAGATAAAAACAGAAGACAGCTGTTTAACATTGTATGCACAGTGGATTCCCAATAAATATACCGTAAAGTATAATGCAAACGGCGGAAGCGGAACGATGTCGTCTCAAAGCGTCAAGAGTAATTCTTCAATCACTCTTAACGCTAATACTTTTACCAGACAGGGATATGAGTTTGCGGGATGGAATACAAAAGCAAACGGAAGCGGAACATCTTATGCCGATGGTGAAAATACTGAAATTATTGTTTTAAATACGAATAAGATTACGCTTTACGCTCAGTGGAAAGCTTCAACGGATACACCCTATAAGGTTGAACATTACAAACAGAAACTCGACGGAACATACAATAAGAAAGCAAGCGAAGCATATGAACTTACAGGAACAACAGACACAAGCGTAACACCTGAAGTTAAGACATACAAAGGCTTTACCTCACCTGTGACAAAGACCGAGAAGATTAAAGCTGACGGTTCACTGGTGATTAAGTATTATTACGAAAGAAATTCCTATACATTAACATGGAATCTGGCGGGTGGAACTGCTGACGGAGCATATTCTTCAGGTATGTTAAAATATCAGGAGAAGATAACTGCACCCGTACCAACAAAACTTGGCTACGAGTTTAACGGATGGAGTGTTGAGGTACCTTCAAAAATGCCTGCAAAGAACCTTACCATTAAGGCTACATGGAAGGCAGCAACTGATACAAAGTATACAGTAGAACATTACAAACAGAAACTTGACGGAACTTATACCGCAAAGCCCAGTGAAACCGATAAACTTACAGGAACAACAAATACAAAAGTTACACCTGAAGTTAAGACTTATGAAGGCTTTACTTCACCTGCAACAAAGACAGCTAAGATTAAGGCTGACGGAACACTTGTGGTTCAGTATTACTATGAAA
>JAIKXN010000060.1 GCA_024684055.1 Lachnospiraceae bacterium
ATATTCCAGATATGCTTTCTTTTTAGGATGAAGAGTTTTCACCATTTTCTGTGTATAAGCCATAAGGTCTTGCCTTGTGATCTTCTCAACTTCCTGAGAAGCCAGTTCCTTGGTAATAAACTTTTTATAATTCTGCTTATACTTATCTAGTGTAGCTTCTTTAGGATTTTCGGTATCCCGTTTTTCTTTTAGCGCACACCTGAAAACATAAGAGAAAGTGTTACCGAAAGAATACAGTCCATATGATTCAACGATCTTTTCATAAAGGCCATCTTCCGATGTTGAATAGATTTTCTTTTTGCCCGGCAGGATCGTATACCACAATCCTTTTGATTCCTGATAAGTGATCTTTCGAGGTTTGCCCGAATCGGTTACATGAACCTTAAGGGCAAGTTCTTTGATAGTACTCCTTTCTTTTTCTTTAATCATTGTACGTTTTGTTAACGCATCAACTGGATTGAGTATACCACACCTTAACTCATCGTTTATACTCAATTCTGACTGCTGTAAGCACTGGAGCTGGTTGATCAGTTCGATCATAATACTTCTCAGCTCCCTGCAAGTCCTTCTTTATTAAGAATGTTGCTGACTTGCTTAAACCTAATGTGTGTTCTGCATTTTTTCATATACCTCCAATGCTATCAAAATGATACTGTTCAATACAATAATATTACATTGACACGAACAAGTCAATAGGTTTAGAATAAAAACAGTATCAAATTGATAGCGCAAACTATTTTTTTGCTACGCATGGAAACTAATCTCGGAGGATTATATGACTGTAGGAGAAAACATCAGACGAATAAGAAAAGAAAAGGGCATGACTATTAAAGAGCTGGCAGAGATTGTCGGGATATCTGATACGTATATGCGCTTTTATGAAAACGGACAGCGGTTTCCCAAGAAAGATGCGATGAAGAGAATAGCAGACGCGTTAGGAGTCAATCAGGAAGTTTTTCTGAATGCCGAAACTGATCCTGTTACTTCAATGCACAGACTGTTTCAAATCTTTAAACAGTATCCGGGAAAAATCTGTTCAGCTGAGGAAGTGAATAAGGGTGTAAGAACCAATAAGATAGAAAAGAATGAAATGTTTATTTCCTTTAGCGGCTTTTCTGCTCTGGTGAGATCCTGGCATGATGAGTATGTAACATATATGAATGAAATTGCTGAAGCTGAAAAAATATCCGATCCGGTAGGAAAGGCAAATGCTATTCTTGAAGCTCAGAAGAAATTTGATAACTGGATGGATTTCTATCCGGAGACGGAACCAGATCAGAAAATGTTAAAACTGCTAATGAAAGCAAATGAAGCTCATGATCATATGGCATTAAATCCTTTAAACAATCCAGAGCCTTCTGCAACGAAATCTCAAAAATCAAAATCTGATAAATCAGTTACAAGCAGAAAACCCAATACGCGGAAAAAGAAATAAGAATAATAAAACTAATGGTGATAAGCGGGCAGTCGATCGATTGCCTGCTTTTTGTTGTTTTAACTTATGGGGCGAATATAGCTGATTTGGCTCTAGCACTATCCTTGACGATATATGCGCTATATAGCAAGCATCGGGTGTGGGGCCCCACCCGAACGATTTTACCAAAATCGCCTTGTTAGGGGACACCCCTAAGACCCTGTTTTTCGCTAAGGCGAAATTGTAGAATTTACAAATTTGATTTTTGTACGGAATTGGATTTTTAAAAAATTATAGATTTCATATTTTGATGAATTTTCAATTTTTGGATTTTTTCTTTAAAGAGTTTTTACGAAACGGGGGTTGGGGAGGTTCCCCAAAAGTTTAAATTTCGCAAAAACCGATTTGAGATTTTTGCAAAAAAATGATTTGTGTGGATATCCACACACGATGCTTACAGCATTTCACACAGGAAGATGAGAGATGGAATGCGGGAGGGTACAGAGCCTTCCCGTTTTACATTTCACAGCAAAAAAACTGCGGTTCACGTATCGGTGATCATTAGTGCGTCTGAAATAACCGATAATATAAATATAGTATGCCCAAAGGAAGGATGTTATATGAAACTGGCAATCTGTGATGATGATAAGAAAATACGGGAACTGATTGAGGAGTCTGTCAGGGAAGTATCTGGAGATATGGAGATCGAAGTGTTTGCTGATGCAAGGGGT
>JAIKXN010000129.1 GCA_024684055.1 Lachnospiraceae bacterium
TTCACACTGATAAGATACTACAGTTGATGTCTTCAGAGCAGTAAGGTCGCCTTCAACCTGACCGGTTGAGGGGTTAACGGCTCCTTCCGTTACGGGTGTTTCCTCATATGCAGAGAAAGTTTCCGTGTTCATCTGTAAAGGGAAATCTTTTTCAATTTTACGAAGGAACATTATCGTATTTTCCTGTTTTAGTCCTTCAGCAAAACCATTAATCAAATTTGTTCTTTCTTCGTTAAGTCTTGCAATTTCAGCTTCATAGAAAGGCTGCTTCTCAGAAAGATCTTTAAGATAATTATATCTTTCATTTAAGGAAACAAGTTCAGCATCCATTCCTTTGATCTTTTCATTCTTAGGTCTGATGAATAAGAAAATAGGTAAAGCTATCAAAGCAATAAATACAACAACGAGAATTAATAATTTGTCTCTATCACTAATCTTCATTATTCCGCACCTCCTTCAACATTTTCTGTATTTTCAGCAGGTGCAGCATTAGTATCTGTCAACTGAATTTCTCCGGCAACGAAATCGAGGTCATGTAACTGTAATGTGATTTGATATACAACATCTTTACCTGTATCGATCTGGGGATCGTCACCAAAGAGCGAACGAATCAACTGTTTTTCCATGAGAAGTTTAGCAAGGTCTGTATTTTCAACAGTTGTATAGTCTGTTGTGTAAATATCTTCAGGATTATCAGCGATGATCATATCATCCAAATGTTCTTCAAGAGAAGCAACCATAACGTCTGAAACGTAAGGAAGACTCTTAAACTGAACGATCGCATCTGCAATCTGCTCTTTGCTTCTTGCATGAATAACCATTGTTACGCCGCCCTCAGCACATTCAAGCGAAGATACTTCTGTACCTGTAGGAAGAAGGTCTTCCATATCCTCAAGCAGAGTGAAGAGTTTAATGTTATCAGAATGAGTTGTATCAGCGAATACCTTAACTGTATTGTAACTCTGTACAGTCTTTTCATATTCATCAGCAACCTGCTCTGCAATTTCCATCTGATCAATCTGGCTCTTCTTAAAGTCAACGTCCGCTTTCTTCAAAACGTATTTAACCTGGAAGTATGCACAGATGCCGATCATAACAAGAGCTACAAGAATGTCGACAACGATAAGAATCTTAGAGATGTCCGCGCTGCTTGCTTCACCCTTCTTGTTATTTTCAATCTTCAATCCGATAGGATTAAGAACCGCACCGAAACATGCAAGGAATCTTAAAGCCTGATCAGCTGAAAGGTATGATTTCTGTGAAACTTTAATACCGTTAAGAGTATTAAAACGTGTAACTTCTGCACCGAGTTCCTGTCTTAAGACTTCATCGATACCGGCGATTGAAGCACCTTCACCGAATACGTTAATGCCATCGATAATTCTTTCAGGGTTTCTCGATCTGTGGTACTCTACGATTCTTCCGATGGAAGAAATGAGGTAACGTACAGCTTCTGAATATTCTTCATCAGAAACGCTTCTATCCATTCTTGTCTTGTCTCTTAAGAGTTCAATAGCTTCTTTTTCAGTAAGCTTTTTGATTTCCATGATAGAATTGATAACTGCGTTCTTGCCGTAAGGAACAGATCTTTGAAGGATGATATCCTTACCGGCCATAATGTTAACGAATGTAGCATCCTTTTCAATCTGAAGAACGAGATTTGTATCGTTTTCATTGTCGCTCATCTGGAGCTTAAGGAGCTGCTGAACCGAGTTGCCGACATAGTCGATGTCATAAACAATCAGTTTTAATTCGTCTGCAATCTCATAATAACCTTCCACGAGATCCTTAGGAGCAGCAACCGCATTGATTCTTAACTTCTTGCCGTCATCATCCTGGAATGATTCCATTACGTTATACGCAAAAATGAATTCTCCTGTTGTAGACATCGGAAAATACTCGCTGGAATTCGCATTGAGAACCGAGTCGATTTTCTTTTTGCCGTTAACGAAAGGAATTACAACTTCCTTGCTGGCTATTTTCTTTGATGAAATCGTAAAAATAGCTTTTGCTTTGTTGCTCTTACCAATAATTTTGCTTCGAATAGCACTTGCGATTTCGAGCACATCAGTGATGTAACCATCGTCAAAGCTACCTGCAGGTGTGCTAACTTCATCAACACTGTTTACAGTAATGCTTGTTGCAGACTTTCGCGTAGCGTCTACAATTCTGATGACTTCAGCACCGATATAAATGGACAATAACCTTTGATCCATTATTTTGTCCCCTTTCAATGAGTTTATTTTTCCGATTCTATCGGATTTCTATTTCAAGCCCCCAGGCCTAAAACCAAATTAATTATTTCTGTACCAGGAATGAAATGTACCATTTAAGAATTGGTTCTCCGAAGAGAATTGTCAGGTAAATGCCCAGACACAGATACGGTCCGAAAGCGAGTTCTTTCCCTTTTTTACTCACCTTCATTCTTATGATGTGAATCACGCTGCCCAGCGCGCACCCCAAAACGGTTGCAAGTAAAACGTGTTTCCATCCGAGAAGCAGTCCGGCCGCAGCCATGAGATAAACATCACCGAGGCCCATCGCTCTCTCTTTCGATACGATTACTATAATAAGGAAAGGAATACTTACTGCCAGCATGCCGATAATGTAGTATGACCAGTTTCTGTAATCCATTACCACTCTGGCAATCCCGAGGGCTCCTATAAATAAGTTGAGTCCCAGGTTGATTTCCTTTGTTCTTTCATCGATAACCGATATTACTATCATAACGGAAGCACACATGCAGTAAAGAATCGTAACCGGTCTGAACCCCCAAACAAAGAGCACTGCCATCCAAGCAAGGGCATTCCCGAGTTCAACCAGAGGATACTGTATTGAAATCTTCTCTTTGCACTTTCTGCACTTACCACCCTGGATAAGCCAGCTGAAAAGCGGAACCAGTTCGTACCACTGAAGTACGTGTCCGCATTTCATGCAATGAGATCTGCTGATGGCGATGTTCTGTCCCAAAGGAATGCGATAGATACACACATTAAGAAAGCTACCAATCAATAAGCCTAATATAAAAACGAGAACCGTTAAATATATTAATATGAAAGGTCCCATCTCTAAAAAATCCAGCATTGACGCACTACTCCCGTCACATAATAATCCAATTAAAGATATTATAGCAAACGATATGGCATAATTCAAGCAATATGAAATCCGATTTTTATTAAATATTTATAAACAAATAGTTTACAAATTATTCATATTGCTCAATAAATAGGTCGAACAGGATCCTGGCCTCTACGCTTTCCACGAATCCTGTTCTATTGAAAGGGTATTATTTTACGTAAAATAATAATGTTTATTTATACTATTATTTTACCATTTTAATACCCTTTGTCATTAGTTGCTCATACCGAATCGTTTCTATTTCATATATCACGATTTTAATTCATATCATTATATTGTTATTTCATAAACGAAGAAGCCATATATTTAGTCTACGCTTCTTCTTCCTTTTCCTTATCATCAGGTTTCTTTTTCCTGGTACTGAACGCCCAGAACTTATTAATGATAAAATTAAGAGGAACCGTAATAACAAGATTTATAAGCGGAGCAACCTCTTTCGGAAGCCCTATTATGTCAACCCAGAGGTAACTTAAAACATTCGTCAGGAGGATTCCGGTAAACGCATAGGACATATAAGTCTTAAGAAGTGCCAGAACCCAGTTTCGTTTTCTTCCTTCCTCAACGGTAAAAACATGTTTATTGTTCCAGAAGAAAGACCATAGGACACTCAGAAAAAATCCCACAAGATTACCGACTACATAATCATAAGCGAAATGCAGAGGTTTCAGTGCCCAGATGGTTATCATGTAAAGAGCGTACGATAACAGGGTATTTGACAATCCGACAAATCCGAATTTTATAAACTGAATTAAAGTTTTCTTTTTTGATTCGGATATGTTCTTAAAAACCGCAGTTATGCATTTGTCGAGAAAGAGATCGAATTTACCCATTAAATCCCTGCCTTTCGCTCTTCATTTCAAGAAAACTGCTTATCTGTTTATCACAGCAAGCAAATACATCTTTGCCGCTCATGTAAACATCAGTCCATTCAGCCACTCTGGAAATGGCATCCTTAACATCCCAGACGGGTTTCCATCCCAATACTTTTCGGGCTTTTGACGAATCCAGTTTAAGGAAAGAAGCTTCGTGAGGTCCTCGTTCATTACCGTTTATCCATTCTGCCTTTTCGTGCGAAGGATCCGAATTCCATCTGTCGCAAAAGCATGTGACCATTTCGCCGGTCGTAATGCAATCGGAATCATCCGGTCCCACGTTGTACGAACCGGCATAAGACATATCATCAGACTGCAGAGCAGCAACAGTAAGATAAACAGACAAAGGCTCAAGTACATGCTGATAAGGTCTTATCGAAAAAGGATTCCTTACAGTAATTTTATCTTTATTTAACACTGCTCTCACGCAGTCGGGGATGATCCTGTCATTCGCAAAATCTCCGCCTCCGATAACATTGCCGGCCCTGCAGGTGCTTATCGCCACTCTTCTGCCCGATTCCATAATTCCGGTGTCTCCTCCGAAAAACGAATTCCTGTAAGAGTAAGTCACAAGTTCCGAACAGGATTTTGAATTGGAATATGGATCGTATCCGCAAAGCACCTCATCCTCCTTAAAAGGAAGATTAAGTTCCCTGTTAAGATAGACCTTATCGGTAGTAACATTCACAAAAGAAGTAACGCTCCCGCACAGTCTTACGCATTCGAGAACATTTACCGTACCCATAACATTTACATCGTATGTGTAAACCGGCATTTTATAAGAATCCCTTACGATGGGCTGAGCCGCCATATGTATAACGATCTCGGGTTTTTCTTTTTCAAAAACCTTCATCATTCCATCAAGATCACGAACATCACCGTAATAATTTGTTATTCTGTTTTCGATATCACATAGTTCAAACAAAGACGGATCAGTCGGAGGCTTAAGCGAATAACCCACTACATTCGCACCGAACTTCAAAAGCATAAGACACAGCCAGCTTCCCTTAAAACCTGTATGTCCGGTTATCAGAACTTTTTTTTCTTTGTAAAATTCTTTTAAATTCATCGAATCACCCATTCTTAACTCTGAATTCATTAAGAAGATCGTTATCTTCATAGTATTTTAAATCCATGAAAGTTTTATCCCTGTCACTAAGCGTGACTTCTTCATGCAAAACAGGCCAGTCAATTGCAATATCCTTATCAAATACGGTTATCCCCGTATCTGTTTCTTTATCGTATTTACCTTCACACTGATAAAGCATGGCAGTATTGTCTTCGAGGCTCAAAAAGCCGTGAGCAAAACCCGCGGGAATGTAAAGACCGCAGCCATTCTCTGCAGATAGTTCAAATGCAGCCCATTTTTTATATGTATCGCTGTCCTTTCTTAAGTCCACGATAACATCCCAGGCTTTTCCCGAAACAACGCATACGTACTTTGACTGAGGATTTCTTGTCTGAAAATGAAGCCCTCTTACAAC
>JAIKXN010000117.1 GCA_024684055.1 Lachnospiraceae bacterium
ACGCATTCCTATGGTGAAAAGATTTTCAAAATCTTTGTTTCTTTCAAGTCCGTCACGCCAGAATTTCGTGATAGCCTCACGGTTTCCGAGGAAATTCCATGCGTTGCTTTCGCCGTATTTCTTATAAATCTTCTGCCACTCTTCACCTGCCCTGCAAAGCGGTTCATGATGAGATGTTCCCATTATCACGCCGAGGCAGTCTGCCAATTCTGCGCTTTCCGTACCCGGTCCGTCCTCGCTGAAGATCGAAGACCACATGGCCGGCCATAGAAAATTGCCCCTCATTCGAAGAAGGAAAATAAAAAGTTTTTCGTATGCTTTGGCCGTAAAACCTCCGAAATGCGCGTTGCACCATCCTCCGAAAGCCGGCCATTCGTCATTTATGAAAAAGCCTCTGTATTCTACGGACGGTTCCTTTGAAACAAATACGTTTTCACTTACCTCTTTTATGGCTCTGTCTTTTTTTAGAAGATCACCTGTCAGAACTACGTCGGACTGCTTCTTCGGAGTGCAGTCGCCCATGTATTCAAGCGATGTCACGCCGCATGCTTCCGATATCTCGAACAGACCGTAGATCGTTCCTCTCTTGTCAGAACCCGCTATTATTAATGCATTACCGGTCGCACCAAATAAAGACGCATCGGTTTGCGTAATCAGGAAAGACTCTTTTTTGCCCTCCTGAATTTTTAAATCTATCACGTTTTTTTCTTCAAGAAGATTTAAAATTTCACTCTTTCCGATTGTTGCTGCGATTATGATTTCAGTTCCTTCTGCACATACGGCATCGTTTATGATTACGGGCTTCACATCGCACACTGCCTTTATATCCTCGGCTACGATTCCCGCTATTCTTTTTACACCTTCAAATGCACTGTCTTCTACCAGAATCTGTGCAGGTTTTCCGTTTTGGATAATATTAAAATTCACAGGCAACCCCCCCTCAGTCCTTCTTCTTTAAAATCAGATGGTTAAAAAATGCAATCTTTTTAAATTCATCCATGCTGTAAGTTTTTGTTTCAAGTTCGAGCATGGACTGATACCAATCGTCCGTATATTTGATTTCGTTGTTTGACGAAAGTCCGAAAAATGCCCTGATTCCGTAGGTTTCGGCAAGGACCATATTGTCTGCCAGAACATCCGTAACAAATTTACTGTCATAAACGCTTCTGCTTCCGAACATGCTGTTCTCGGTCTCTTCGTTAAGAAGGCTGATTGCAGTCTTCGGATCGTCCGCAAGTACGGCGCTTCCCATAACCCTGCCGTAAAGATTGTGTTTTACGACAGATAACGTTCCTGCCGGTTTTAAAACCCTCGCAAGTTCTTTAAGTATTTTTTCTTTTTCATCCGCATATTCAAGAACATTGTGACAGATAACCAGGTCAAACGAATTGGCTTCGATGGTCTTAAGATAATCAAAGCCTTCGTTAATTAACGTGTATCCGTTGTTTTCAACGCGAAGCTCCGTCATTTCGGGATTCGGCTCGAGTGCTGTCACATCATGGAATTTCGCATAATAATCCGTCGTAATGCAAAAGCCGGCGCCGAAATCGAGAATCTTTAATTTCCTGTCTTCCGGAAGATTAAGCTGTCTGTATATGAGTTCGTAGAACATTTTGCCCCAGGGCTGTTCCACCATGTTTCTGTAATCTTTTATTGTGCCTGCCATGTGTTGTAATCCTTTTCGATCTTTATTTTCAGTCTGATTTTAGTCCTTTTTTTCATTTTTAGGGTCTGTCTTTTTCTTTTTCCCATTGTTTCCGGCCTGTTTTTCATTCTTTTTTCCGGCCTGTTTTTTATTCTTTTTTCCGAGCTGTTTTTTACTATTTAGTCTATATCAAGCTCTACAGGGCAGTGATCCGAGCCCTGGATCTGCATGTGGATCTTTGCATCCTTCATTCTGTCCTTAAGCTTTTCGGACACTACGAAATAGTCGATACGCCAGCCTGTATTCTTCTCTCTGGCTTTGAACATGTACGACCACCATGAGTAAACATCTTTCGTATCGGGATAAAAGAATCTAAACGAATCTATGTAGCCGTTTTCAAGAACTCTTGAAAAACATGCTCTTTCCTCGTCGGAAAAACCTGCATTCTGATGATTTGTCTTCGGATTCTTTAAATCGATTTCCTCATGCGCAACATTGAGGTCGCCACAGTAAATAACGGGTTTCTTTTTTTCAAGTCCTTTTATATATTCAAGAAACGCCTCTTCCCATTTCATCCTGTAATCAAGTCTCGCAAGCTCTCTTTGCGAATTCGGAACATAAACAACGATCACGAAAAAGTCCTCGAATTCCGCTGTGATGACTCTGCCCTCGGTATCATGCTCTGCCACGCCGATTCCGTAAGTAACATTAATCGGCTCTTTCTTCGTAAACATTGCAACGCCCGAATAGCCCTTTTTCTCGGCATAATTCCAGTACTGATGATACCCCGGAAGATCCATTTCAATCTGGCCCTCCTGAAGTTTGGTCTCCTGAACGCAAAAGATATCCGCGTCGGTTTCAGTAAAATATTCCATAAAGCCCTTGCCCATGCAGGCACGAAGGCCGTTAACATTCCAAGATATTAATTTCATGTCACACTCCCGTTTTATGTCAGTAAATTCAAAATCCCACAAATTATATTATATCCTAATTTTCTTTTATTTTCGAATATTATTTCTTCCGAAGAGGATTATTCCTCTTTCCTGTTTCTTTATTTATTTGCCGGCTGTATTTTTTCTCTGACTCGTTTGTAACACAAAAGAAATTTTCGCTGTTTTAAAACTTCATCTTTTGTACAGCCGATATTTCGAAAATGAACAGACACGCGCCTGTTAACCGATTATTTCTTGACCGTGAACAGAGATAAATGTATAATTATCTTAATTCGGTTAGTTATCGCTAACCATCAATTTTTAAGGAGGAAACTATAATGAGCGAAATATTCTCAAACATACCCGTAATCAAATACGAAGGTCCCGACAGCAAAAACCCTCTGGCTTTCAAATATTATGATCCCGAAAAGATCGTTATGGGGAAAAAAATGAAAGACATGCTTCCCTTTGCAATGGCCTGGTGGCACAATCTCGGCGCCAACGGAGTTGACATGTTCGGAAGGGGAACCGCAGACAAGCGTTTCGGTGCCGCAAGCGAAGGCACCATGGAACATGCAAAGGCAAAAGTTGATGCCGGTATCGAATTCATGAAAAAGCTTGGTATCGAATACTACTGCTTCCATGATGTAGACCTGGTTCCCGAAGCTGACGACATCAACGAAACAAACAGAAGACTTGATGAAATATCCGATTATATTCTCGAGAAAACAAAAGGAACCAATATCAAATGTCTCTGGGGTACCGCAAACATGTTCAGCAATCCCAGATTCATGAACGGTGCCGGAAGCACAAATGATGTCGATGTTTACTGCTTCGCTGCGGCTCAGGTTAAAAAAGCACTCGAAATCACCGTAAAACTCGGCGGTCGCGGATATGTTTTCTGGGGAGGAAGAGAAGGATATGAAACTCTTCTTAACACCGAAGTCAAACTCGAGCAGGAAAATATCGCAAACCTCATGAAAATGGCAAGAGACTACGGCAGAAGCATAGGATTTAACGGAACTTTCCTTATCGAGCCCAAGCCGAAGGAGCCCATGAAACACCAGTATGATTACGATGCCGCAACCGCGATCGGTTTCTTAAAAGAATACGGTCTCGATAAAGATTTCATGATGAATATCGAAGCCAACCATGCTACTCTTGCAGGTCATACTTTCCAGCATGAACTTCGCATAAGCCGTATCAACAACATGCTCGGTTCGATCGACGCTAACCAGGGCGATGTGATGCTCGGATGGGATACGGACTGCTTCCCCAGCAATGTTTACGATACTACACTTGCAATGTATGAAATCGTCAAAAACGACGGTCTTCCCGTAGGTATCAACTTCGATTCCAAGAACAGAAGACCAAGCAATACATATGAAGATATGTTCCATGCATTTATCCTCGGTATGGATTCATTCGCGCTCGGACTTATAAAAGCCGCTGCCATTATCGAAGACGGCCGTATAGAAGGCTTTATCGACAAAAAATATGAAAGCTACAAGAGTGAACTCGGTCAGAAAATAAGACGCGGCGAAACCACACTTGAGGAACTTGCGGAAAAAGCTTCTCAGATGAAGAATGTTAAAACTCCTTCATCCGGAGCGCAGGAATACCTTGAGGGAGTTCTTAATAACATTATCCTCGCCAACAACAAATAAATTTCTTTCATAAATTTCTTTACCTGTATCAGAAAGAAATTTACATCATCTTTCTTTGTTCCAAAAAATCCTCTGTCCGTTATTTCGGACAGAGGATTTTGCTTATATCTGTATTTTTTATATACATCCCTGAAACAGGTCATTCGAAGACGATATCAGCTTAAGTTTTTCTTCTCTGGTTAATTTGTGCTTAATAAACCACTCTCTTTTCATTGCCGATTCTTTGTCTTCAAATATTTCATAATACTTTAAAAGTACCGGAAGACGTGTCTTCGTGTACTTTGCGCCCTTACCGCTCTGATGGGTTGCGATGCGCTTTTCGAGATTGTTCGTATACCCGGTGTAAAGCGTTTTATCGGCACATTCGAGAATGTATATATAGTGTTTCGAATCGCTTTTCTCATCGACTATCGACGTTTGTTTTGAGTTCCGATCCGATTTTTGATTTACGTTTTCCTCGGGTCTCTGCTTTGATTCCGGTTTTAGTTTTTGTTTTTCTTTTCGTTCGGATCTTTGTTCCGATTCAGGCTTTTTTTTCATTTTTTTGATCTTGTTTTTTCATTATCCGGGTTTATATTACTTCAAAAAGTAAAAGCGCTCCGATTATGTTTATCGCCACATTTGCACTTGCGTGCACTATCCAGTTGGCGACGATGGTTTTGTATTTTATGCTTAGCCACTGAAGGAAAAGTCCGACCAAAACGAGACCGGTCACGCAGATTATAAAGACCGGAAGTTTGAACCAGGTTGCAACGATCCCTATGTGGTATGCCGAGAAAAAGACAGCACTG
>JAIKXN010000137.1 GCA_024684055.1 Lachnospiraceae bacterium
TGGTATACAAACATGTTAATTGGAATTGATCTCCTCTGGGTTCGCCCGAAAATCGTCGGCGGGACGGAGGCAGTGGCCCGAAACCTGATAACGGGATTCGGAATGTATGATGATATAAATGAATATATTCTCTTTGTGGGAAGGGATGTCGCGGAAACATTTTACTATTTTGAAAAGTACCGCAATATGAGAGTTTTTCCGTGCGAAACGGACAGCATGAAGAGAACGCAGAGAATCGCATGGGAAAATCTTAATTTGGACAGCCTTGCAAGAAGAATGAATGTGGATCTTATGTTTGTTCCGGTTTATTCAAAGCCCGACAGCTTAAGCGTTGAAAAGGGTGGAATACCGTATGTCACTCTGATCCATGATCTGCAGGCGCTTCATTTTCCCGAGTATTTTTCACTGCCGAAGATCCTTTTTGCAAAGAAATCCTGGAAAAAAGCATGCAAGGAAAGTGCGGTCGTCGTAACCGGCTCCGACTTTTGCGTAAAAGATATTTCCGACAGATATCCGATCGTCAAAGAAAAGATCGTGAAGATCTACGATCCGGTAATAGTTTCGGAGAATCCGCTTGAAAGTACTGTTAACGGTTTTGAAGACTGCGAGAATAAATACGACATAAAAAAAGGCAGATATTTCTTCACCGTAAGTTCGCTTCTTCCGCATAAAAATCTTGATACGCTTATAAAGGTTATGAAGGAGATTTCAGAGAATCATCCGGAATTAAGTGATTTCAAGCTCATTGTCAGCGGAGTTGGCGGAAAAAAAGATGAGTTTCAAAAAAAGGTCGATGAAGCCGGCGTGAGCGACATAGTCATAGATACAGGTTTTGTCGGAGAAGACGAGAGAGATCTGCTTTATACAAACTGCAATCTGTTCCTCTTCCCGAGTACATTTGAAGGCTTCGGGATCCCTCCCATCGAGGCGATGATTAAGGGTGCAAGGGTTGTCACGACCAGGTGTGCCTGTATCGAAGAGATAACGCAGAATAAAGCGACTTATGTCGATGATCCAAAAGACGTAAACGAGTGGATTGAAAAGATAAAAGAAGCACAGGAAAAGAAAAAGGAAAAACACGACTTCATAGATTACAGTATCAGCGTGATCACCGAGGAATATATGGAAGTGTTTAACCTGGCTACAAACAAAAACTAATCAGGTAAGGAAAGCAAAATGGAAGTCAATATCGAAAAAATAATGGATGAAATAAGAGCAGGGATATCGCAGTTTGATGAGCAGTCATTCAAAGATACGGTAAACAAGATCAATGCTTCTTCAAATGTTCCGGTCGATATGCCGATCCTTGGAAAAGCAAAAGGATTCAAGAAGCTTGTTGGAAAGACCATCAATTTTGCCATCAAACCAAGAGTCGAAGCTCAGAACAGAATGAACGCTTCGGTCAGCGAAGGCTTTACACAGATCGCGGAGTATATTGACTCTCAGAATAAAATGATCGACAGATTAAACAAAAGAATAGATGCTCTTGAAAAAGAATTGAAAGAACGCTCGAAATAAAGGAATCCGAAATGAAAAAAATCGCATTTATAAATCAAAGATACGGGCTTGAGGTTGTCGGAGGAAGCGAATACTATACAAGACTTATAGCCGAACATTTAAAAGATAAATTCGAAGTTGAAATCTTAACGACCAAGGCACTTGATTACGTTACCTGGGAGAATCATTACGAAAAAGATGTCGAAGATATTAACGGCATCACTGTCAGGAGATTTAACGTAGACAAGGAAAGAGATTCAGCCAAATTCAACCAATTTACAGGTGAGATCTTAAAGCCCGGATATCAGAGAACCGCAAAAGATGAGAGAGACTGGGTGGATGCACAGGGGCCTTTCTGCCCCGAGCTTGTAAAGTATATAAGTGAAAACAAAGACAATTACGATCTTTTCATTTTTGTTACATATCTTTACTATACTTCGTGCATTGGAATGAGAGAGGTATTTGAAAAATCTGTTTTCATTCCCACTGCACATGATGAGCCTTACATCAACTTCAGTATTTACGAAGATATCT
Organism: Lachnospiraceae bacterium; assembly: GCA_024684055.1. Classification (GTDB taxonomy): domain Bacteria; phylum Bacillota; class Clostridia; order Lachnospirales; family Lachnospiraceae; genus UBA3766. The sequence continues at coordinate 2,032 of JAIKXN010000137.1, forward strand.
TCAAGAAATGTCAGGCGATCATTTTCCTTACCGACGAAGAAAAAGAATTCGTTCAGAATAAATTTAACAACAGCAACATTCCAAATGTTGTAACGGCTGTCGGAATCGATATGCCCGAAGATTATTCGGTGGATGATGATTCATTCAAGAAAAAATACGGCGATTATGTAATTTATGTCGGAAGAATAGATGCATCAAAAGGATGCGATACTCTGTTTGAATATTTTCAGGAGTACAAGAAAAGAAACAACAATGATCTAAAGCTCCTTTTGATGGGAAAAGATGTAATGGGCATTCCCGAACACAAAGATATCATCAATCTCGGATTTGTAAGCGAAGAAGATAAATTCGCAGGTGTTTTAAATGCCAAGGCACTAATCCTTCCTTCACCGTTTGAGAGCCTTTCGATCTCGGTACTTGAAGCACTTCAGGTCGAGACTCCGGTCATCGTAAACGGAAAATGCGAAGTCCTTAAAGGACACTGCATAAAGAGCAATGCAGGCCTTTATTACAAGAACTATCCCGAGTTTGAAGGCTGCTTAAACTATATGCTCGATCATGAAGATGTAAGGCTTGAGATGGGAAGACTTGGGAAAAAATACGTGGATTCATTCTACAGATGGGATATCGTGGTTAACAAGATATCCGAGCTTTTTGAAAAGGCCGCAAAATAATATCGGACGCAGTAAAAATGTTCAATAGAAATATCGAAGAAGAAAACAGAATATATGCCGGGTTGTTTGATGAAGTAAAAATGAGACAGACTTCAGATGATCTTAAAGGGGTTTCAAACAAAGCATTTTTAGGAACCGTTGAACTGGCACCAAGGAGCATTTCGTTTGAAAGATTAGCTTCCCTTGAAGGTGAAGATTTTCTTACGGGTGTTTTCTTTGCACTGTTTCAAAGACTCCCCGATCAAAAAGAAAAAGAAGCCTTTAAGGGCATGGATAAAGAGAGCATCCTACGAAGCCTCGTAAACAAAGGCTCGTTTTCGATAAGAAAGATGGAGATAAAAGACTGTCCGTACGAAAATGTAAAACCCGGAATTAAAGGAAAAACAATGGGTCTTGCATCAAGCGTTTCATCTTCGACAGCTTTAAGGAAACTTGCGAAAAAAATGCCCGCCGGGATCCAGGGAAAGATCAGAAAACTTTTCCGATGACAAGATAACAAAAAACGATGATCTCATAAAAAGGATTTCATTTATGAAGATATACATAGATGTTTCGATGATCATGATCGGGACCAAGTTTACAGGTATACCGAGAGTGACTATGGAACTGGCGAAGAGGTTTTACGAAAGAAAATTTGACCTCGTTCTCATCGAATATGATGTAAAAAAAGATAAATACAGGATCATAGATACCGAAGGTTTCATAGAGTTTTGCAAAGACAAAAAAGGAAGCAGAAACAAACTCAGGACCGATCGGTATATTTCTTTTGACGGGTTCGAAAAAGATGCAGTATTCTTCGACGTTGATACAGTGTGGAAAACCCGTGTGAGAAGAAGTTTCCTGTATCCGAAGTTAAAAGAAAAAGAAGTTAAGATAATACCTTTTATCCATGACATCATTGGTATCGATTTCCCGCAGTTCTGCCAGACGGATGATGTTATGAATTTTGTGGATTATATAGGTGCCGCATTAAATTTTGCGGACAGGATCGCAGTTAACAGCAATGCCACTGCGGATACCATAAAAGATCTTGCAAAGAGACTCGGTGCAAAAGAACCCAATATAGATGTCGCTCTTCTTGGCGGTGATTTCAAGAAGACATGCGACAAAGACAGTGAAGAAAACGGAAATCTTTCAGAGACAGTCAAAAAGATAGTCGAATCAGGCATATACATCTATATGGTCGGAACCGTTGAACCAAGGAAAAACCATAAGCTTTTGCTTGATGCGTATGAAAATATCCTTCATGAAAAGATCAACCTTGTTATCGTGGGATTTGCGGGACAGGGAATGGAAGATCTCATAGGAAGGATAGAGAACAATCCCAAATATCAGAAAGGCCTCTGGTATTTAAACGGTGCAAATGATGATGAACTGGATTATCTTTACAAGCATACATTTGCGTTAACGTTTCCAAGCTATGCAGAAGGATACGGACTTCCGTTAATGGAGGCGATGATTCGAAGAGTTCCGATTATAGCATCCGACACACCGATAAACAGGGAAGTTGCCAAAGACAGAGCCTTATATTTTGAAAAGGATGACTGGAAAGAATTCAGCGACATAGTATTAAATCTTCTTAATGACGAGAAAGCATATAAAGATCTTTGCGGGAAAACGAAAGATTATGTTCCGCCGACATGGGAAGATACAGCAAGCGATGTAATAAAGACGTTTGAAGCGGTTTACAGAGGTCAGTAATTTGGAAAAGAAAAGAATTGCATTTGTCAATCAAAGATACGGCGAAGAGGTTCTCGGAGGCTCAGAAACCTACACAAGAAAAATGGCTGAAGCGCTTGCAAAAGAAGGGACTTTTGATGTTGATGTCTTAACGAGCAAAGCTGTTGATTTTGTGACATGGGAAGATTATTTCCAAAATGATACAGAGGTTTTAAACAAAGTCACCGTAAGACGTTTTTCCGTCAAATCAAAGCGAAACCGCCTGATTCAAAGATCGTCCCAGATCCTTATGCATAACTTCGGGCTTCACCCGAGAGAACTCGAAGAAAAACGCCTTATCGCAAGAGGCCCGTATCTTCCGGGTATGATCGATTACATAAAAGAAAACAAAGACAAATATGAAGCTTTCGTTTTCGTGACATATATGTATTATCCTGCGTATTTCGGTGCAAAAGAAGTATACGAAAAAGCGTTTTTCGTACCGACAGCGCATGACGAAGAACCCATCTATATGAACATCTTCTTCGATCTTTTCAACAAGGTAAAAGGTATCATTTATCTTACCGAAGAAGAAAAAAAATTTGTTAACGGGCATTTCCAAAACGAAGCGGTTCCTTCAAGGGTCATCGGTATGGGAATCGAGATTCCCGAGGAAGACAAGTCAGAGGAACTTAGAGAAAGCAAAGGACTTCCGGAGAATTACATCATTTACTGCGGCCGAATCGAAGAGAGCAAGGGCTGTAAGATGCTCGCAGATTATATTCAGAAATACAACGAAGAAAACGATGAAAAAGTCGGCCTCGTGCTTACCGGCAGAGGAAACATGAGAATACCCGAAGACGAGAATATCAAGTACTTGGGATTTGTTTCCGAAGAAGATAAATTCGCAGCCATGAAGGGCGCAAAGGCTATATGCCTTCCTTCCGAATTCGAGAGCTTCTCAATCACGCTTCTCGAAGGAATGGGCTGCGGAAAGCCCGCACTCGTTAATGCAAAGAGTGAAGTGCTTAATGCTCACATGGAAAAGAGCCAAGCCGGATTCGCATTTAACGACTACGATGAATTCAAAGAATCTTTAAAGAAGATCCTTGATGAAAAGACCAATAAAGAACTCGGTGAAAAGGCAGCAGAGTACGTAAACGGAACGTATTCCAAAGAAGCTGTGATCAAAGAGTTTAAAAACTTTATTACAGAAAATATTTGATTTGATCATAAATAAAATAAGTTTATACCGGATCGTAAAATGAAAGAAAAGAACAAAAAAGAATTAAGAAAATTTAAGACAGGATTGACAGCTTTTTCAATCATCCTTTTTTCTTTCTTTTTTGTGATGATGTTTTCTTCATGTGCATTCGGTAAAAAGGAAAACACGGTCATTTTGCTTGCCGGTGACAGCAGAAGCTCCGATGATTACACGTTTTATAAAGAGACTCTCGAAAAGAAAACCGGAGCGGAAGTTTTTATCGAAGGCGCAAGCGGAATGAAAGCGGAATACAATGCTTCCGAGGAATATTTGAAACGCGTAACACAGAAAAAGCATGATGTTTCAATCTGGCTTGTGGGCGGCAATGATGAAGGAAGCGAGGGAACCATAGGTACCTTTTCCGAAGATTCCGCACTTGGGTGTCAGGGCGAAGCACTTGTCGAAGAAGTCGACATCAACGGCGAATATAACGGAAATTCATTTATTCAGGCTGTTGATTACAGCATGAGGAAATATAAAAAAATGTGCGCTGATAATTACGGAAAGAAGGCTCCGGTAATGATCTACTGTACAGATCTTCCGCAGCAAAGAGACAGCGCCGACAGCGAATGGAGTAAAAAAGAAAACTGGGAGAGAAAAAGGCTTGCAATACTCGAATGTTGTGAAAAGAACGATATCGAGTGCCTTGATCTTTATGAACTCTGCGATTTTGACATGAGCATTGAACCGATGTTTGTTGCCCCGACCGACAAAGTGAATAACCACGGGGTTTATTATATGGACGGCCTCCATCCGAATCCTAAAGGGATCGATCTGATCACCGATTTTGAAGTAATGAAACTTAAAGAGATTGGGATCCTTGAATAGACATTAAACAGTTAAAAGGAGAAAACTATGAAAACATACGGCGTAATAATGGCAGGCGGCGGCGGAACAAGATTCTGGCCCCTTTCGAGAAAGGCAACACCCAAGCAGCTTCTAAATCTTTCGGGTAAAGATCTGATGGTTAACGAGGCTATAGACAGACTTGCATTTGTTGCCGATAAGAAGGATATTTTCATCGTAACAAACGTAACTCAGGTTCCTGCGATGCTTGATGCTACAAAAGAGAGACTTCAGGCAGATCACATCTTATCCGAGCCTGCAGCAAGAAATACCTGTGCCTGCATCGGATACGCAGCTATGGAAATAGTAAAAAAATACGGCGACGGAGTCATGATCATCACTCCTTCAGATGCGTTTATTAAAGATGAAAAAGAGTTTGCAAGGATCCTTGAGTTTGCTGCAAAAACAGCCGAAGAAACAGGCAAATTCGTAACGATCGGCGTTAACCCCACATTCGCATCCACAGGATACGGATATATCAGATACGATAAGAATGAGTCGGGCGAAGCAAAGAAAGTTATCGACTTTAAAGAAAAGCCCGATGAAGCAACAGCAAAAGAATATGTTGCATCGGGAGAGTATGCATGGAATTCGGGAATGTTCGTATGGAAGGCAAGTGTTATCCTTGATAAGTTCAAAGAATATGTTCCCGACATTTACGCTGATCTTGAGAAGATTGCAGATGCGATGAATACACCTGATGAAAAGAAGGTCATTGAAGAAGTATATCCTAACATCAGAAAGATCTCTGTAGACTATGCTATCATGGAAAAAGCAGCAGCGATCGGAGAAGTACTTGTTGTTCCCGGAGAGATGGGCTGGAATGATGTCGGAAGCTTCGACATGATGGAAGTTTTAAGAGACAAGGATGCCGAAGGAAACATCACAGAGGGCGATGTACTTGCAATCGATTCCACCAACTCGATCATCCTTTCATCAGGCAAGACCATAACCACAGTCGATATCGACAACCTCGTTATCGTTGAGACCAAGGATTCCATTATGATCTGCCCAAAAGACAAGGCACAGAGCGTAAAGAAGATTGTTGAAAAACTACAAGAACTCGGCAGAGATGAATTGCTGTAAACAGTGACTTAAGACGACAAAAAAGCAAGCACGGCATATTCCGCTGACAAAAATAACAGTGCGATAATTGACAGAGACGGATTATTAACATGAGCGTAAAAGAAACTTTAAAAAAGTTCATACCGGAAAAACTCCTCTTAACGAGAGCGCTGATTATTTATCGCCACAGAGTTAAAACCGTCTTAAAAAACAGACGAAGGGAAGCTTATAAAACCTCTGAATTTCCAAAGGGTGTAAATCTCATCGGACCTCTAAAAGCACAGATGGGATTAGGCCAGAGCTGCAGACTTTTAGCCAATGCGATTAAGGCTTCCGGAACCGACTATACTTTCCAGAATTTTGACCTTATCGGAAACGTTCAAAACGGAGATACATCGTTTGACTCTGAGTTTTCAAAGGATACACCGTACGGTATCAATATCATCCATATGGAACCGACGGAACTCATGCTTCGCTGCACAGAGTTTGATGAGAACCTCTGGTATAAGAGATACAATATCGCATTCTGGCTCTGGGAACTCGAAGAATTCCCTAACGAATGGGTGCCTTCTATCGATCTCGTCGATGAGATCTGGACTCCTTCGGAATTTACGAGCGAGAGCATAAGAAAAGTAACAGACAAGCCCGTCATCACGATTCCTTACAACGTTACGGCCGAGACGGATCCTAAATACGACAGAAAATTCTTTAATCTTCCCGAAGATAAATTCTTATTCCTCGTAATGTTTGATGCAAACAGCACGATGATGAGAAAGAATCCTTTCGGTGCCATAGAAGCTTACAAAAAAGCATTCGGACCTGATGATGATTCGGTCGGTCTTGTAATAAAGACGAACAATGCAGAAGAAAAGAAACTGGCACCTGTAAAGAAACTTTTCGAAGGGTACAGAAACGTATATTACATCACGGATATCCTCGAGAAAAAGGCTGTTAACAGCCTTATAAAAGACGTGGATGTTTTTGTATCGTTACACCGTGCGGAAGGCTTCGGTCTTGTAATGGCGGAAGCCATGCTTAACGGTACGGTCTGCATCGCGACAAACTGGTCTTCAAATACCGAGTTTATGAATAAAGATGTGGCCTGCATGGTCGATTACGGTTTCATTACCCTTGAAAAAGATATGTCTCCTTACAGAAAAGGAGCCAAATGGGCGGATGCGAATACCGATGAGGCAGCAGGATATATGAAGAAACTCCATGATGATAAAGATTATTACGAAAATCTTTCGGCAAAAGCAAAAGATTACATCGAAAAGAAACTCAGCATGGAAAGTGTAACCGCACTTTTAAACAAGAGACTGAAAGAAATTAATGAAAGCTAAAGAATTCTTTAAATCGGATAAGTTTAAATATATTCTTGTTGTTTTATCTGCGATCGTTATCTATATCCTGATCTACGGGTACAGGATCATAATCCCGAGTAATACAGACTGGCTATTGTTTGGAGCTGCAGATAATGCACAGCATTATTTAGGCTGGAAAGCATACAAAGAAAGTGCGTGGCATTTTCCGCTTGGAATGGTGGATACATTAATGTATCCCTATTTTAATTCTGTCATCTTTACCGATTCCATCCCTCTCTTTGCAGTATTCTTTAAACTTCTTTCTCCCATTCTTCCTAAAGATTTTCAGTATTTCGGGATCTGGGGATTAACGTGTTTTATCCTTCAGGGAGTCTTAACAGCAAAGATCGTAAAGAATTATACGAAAAACACTGCGATCATAGTCCTGGCAGGTGTGTTATCGATATTCACGCCGGTTGTATACATGAGACTGTTTAGGCATTCGGCACTGGCAGGACAGTGGTTACTGCTGCTTGGACTTGATATCCTGTTTGAGAGAAAAAAGTACCGTGATTCGAAGAAACTTTATCTGATGGTCGGTATTCTATCTTTCTTATCTGCATCGGTCCATCTTTACCTTGCACTGATGAACGGCATGATCCTTGTCGGGATCTGCCTTCTGGAGATCACAGAGAGTAAAAAGATTGTCAGAAGCATTCTTCTTTTAGCTGAATATGTAGCGATAATAGCGATCGTTACAGCACTTCTCGGCGGATTTAATTCAGGTATGGATGCCCAGATCGGAGGGCTTGGATATTACAGTTCAAATATAAATACCTTTATCAATCCTCAGGGTTGGTCAAGTATTCTTAAAGATCTTCCTGTGGTCGACGACAGACAGTGGGAAGGCTCGGGATATCTCGGACTCGGATTCCTTTTACTTAGCATAGTCGCTGTTCCTTTTTGTATATTCAGCAAAAAGACTAAAGAGATAATTAAACGCCAAAAGAAACTGCTTATTGCGGTAGCGGTTGTTTTCCTGATTGCATTTGTTTTTGCGTTGTCCAATAAAGTTACGATATGCAGTCACGTACTTTTTGAGATCAAACTTCCGAATGTTATATACGGCTTATGGTCGATATTCAGAGCATCCGGCCGTGCAATCTGGATATGTGTATATATTATTGAACTGCTCGCTTTTATCTCACTTATAAAAGTATCGGATAAAAGACTTGTCATTTTATTTCTGGCGATTGCTTTAATAATCCAGCCTTTTGATATCCATAAGGCGCTGGCAGGCAAACATCAGAGGTTTGCCAATGAGCCTGCATATGAATCCGTATTAAGAAACGGGAAATTATGGAATGCAATAGCGGAAGATGATGAGATAAAACACGTTGTATACCACTCATCGCTTGATTATCCGCAAATGTACTCGATCACAGACTGGGCACTGGATAATGACATGACTGTCAACAGATTTCCTTTTGCCAGAGATGTGGAAGAAAAGATAAAGGATTACAGACAGAATGTCCTTGAGAATCCCCAGGATGATATAGTTTATATTTTCAGTTCTGGCGAAGCGGATAAATGTGAAAACTATGATCTTCACTATTACATTGCAGATGGATTGATAGCAGGCTGCAAACATCCGATCGAGGGAGCATATGAAATTACATTTAATGAACCTCAGACAGCTCCCGACTATGTGTTTGTATTTGCAGATGATATCTTCTTAAGTGAAAACGGCGGAAAAGATACGGAGCAGGGAAGAGAAATATACCCCGGAGGCTTTTCGTTCGGACCTTACTGGAGCGTTCCAGAAGGAACTTATATGGTTAAGATATCCGGATCATATATCCCGGACAGGACGGATCTTTCGATATATTCAGACGGCGGTACATGCAGATACGAATATATAATAACGGAATCCTCAACAGAAGAAATTACGGTTATATTCCCACTTGATAAGGATGTGTCTGATCTTGAGATATTTATAAGCAATTCTACTGAAGAAAATGCCGTTTTAAACTCTATTACCATGACAGGACTTAAATAGTGCAAAAGAGCTTTATGAAAACGAGCAAAACCCCGTCATTTTTTGACAAAGGCCGTGATTTAAGATAAAATTAGAATGTTAACGTATGTGCATTTTTAAAGAACAAATAAACTAAAATATAATTCCGGAGTGTCGGACAAGTGATAACACGTATTAAAGAAATATATGCATATCGGACGATGATCGTCAGTCTCGTTAAAAGGGATTTGAAAGGACGCTATAAAGGCTCGGTTTTAGGGTTTTTATGGACCTTCATAAATCCCTTGTTTCAGTTATTGATATATACATTCGTGTTTTCGATAGTTATGCGAAACGGGATAAAAGATTATTATATGTTCCTTTTCGTAGCTCTTATCCCCTGGATTTTCTTTGCTACAAGTTTATCGGGCGGAACGACCTGTATCATCGGACAAAAGAACATGGTCCAGAAAATCTTCTTCCCGAGAGAAGTGCTGCCTTTGTCTTTTGTCATAAGTCAGTTCGTAAATATGCTTCTTAGCTTTATAGTTATCTTTGCGGTAATGCTTATCATGAGATATACATTTAATCCGCTTGCACTTTTATGCCTTATACCGGTTATGATCACCGAGTTTATACTGGCACTTGGATTTACATTTATTTTGTCTGCTGTCACCGTATATTTTCAGGACATGCAGTTTATCATGGGGATCTTTACGATGGCATGGCAGTTCTTATCGCCCGTAATGTATTCGGTAGAGATGGTTCCCGAGAGATTTCAGACAGTTTACATGTATGTGAATCCCATGGCTCCGATAATCATTGCCTACAGAGATATCCTCTATTACGGCAGGGTTCCGGAACTGGCAACCTTATTGACCGCATTGGTCATGGGTGTTGTTCTGTTTTTTATCGGATGGTTTACTTTTGACAGGATGCAGAGACATTTCGCTGAAGAAATGTAGGAAAGATTATGAAACCCGAAAACGCGATAGAAGTTCACAATATAACAAAGAAATTCAAGGTTTATCTTGATAAAGGCCACACCTTAAAGGAACGTACTCTCTTTTCCAAGCGACGCAAGTTTGAGAACAGAGAGGTTTTAAAAGGTGTTTCTTTTGAGGTCAAAAAAGGTGAAGCCGTAGGCCTTATCGGTCACAACGGTTGCGGTAAGAGTACGACTCTTAAGATGCTTACCAAGATAATGTATCCCGATTCAGGAACCATTGAGATGAGGGGAAGGGTATCGAGCCTTATCGAGCTCGGCGCAGGCTTTCATCCCGATATGAGCGGAAGAGAGAACATCTACATCAATGCATCGATCTTTGGCCTTACAAAAAAAGAAATAGAAGACAGGATCGATGATATCATCGAGTTTTCCGAACTCGAGGATTTCATAGACAATCCCGTCAGAACATATTCAAGCGGTATGTATATGAGACTCGCATTCGCTGTTGCGATAAGCGTTGATGCGGATATCCTTCTTATCGATGAGATCCTGGCAGTCGGCGACGTGGCTTTTCAGGCTAAATGCTTTAACAGATTAAGACAGATAAAGTCCGAGGGAACAACGATAGTCATAGTATCCCATTCGCTCGGTCAGATCGAGCAGATCTGCGACAAGAGCATTTGGATCCATGAAGGCGTTGTAAGAGCGGAAGGCAATCCTTATGATGTCGATCCAGAATACATGAACTTCATGGCAGGAAACAGCATCTCTTCCAAGAACAAAGCAAAGGAAGAAAAGGCTGATGAGTCCAACGAAGGCGAAGCAGAGACTAAAGAGTCTTCAAAAGATGAAAAACGCTGGGGTTCTAAAGAAATCGTGATGAATAAAATTTCTGTACTTGATG
>JAIKXN010000146.1 GCA_024684055.1 Lachnospiraceae bacterium
GCTTTGTAAAGGTTCTTTACATAAGCTCCGTCTGTCAGATTCTTTTTTACATACTCATCACTGAAGATAAAATCATGAGCACACTGTGAACCGGTTGTTTTACCGCTTATAAGTTTGCCTGTCCAGTCAGCCTGTCCTCCCTGATCGCCAAGTCTTCCAAGGCAAATATCATAAAGTCGGTTAACAAACATATTTACATTATTAAGCTTATTGGGATCAACTCCGGCTGCCCAGTATCCTGCAGTAATACCAAGATTGGAACAAATCTTATAATACTCACCGGAATTAGCAAAACCAGCAAAAACCTGCTCTCTGCTCGTTCCGTTTTTAAGCTTTTTTACCCAGTCTGCTTTACCCTTTGAATCTGGTGTTCTTCCAAGCATGAGCTTATAAAGATCTGTCACATATGCATCGTTGCTCTTCTTCTTTTTCTTGTATTCGTCGCTGAAAACAAATCCATATGCTGCTCTCGCTCCGCATGTAGTGCCGGAAGTAAGTTCTTTTCTCCATGAAGTAAGTTCCGATTTGTTCGGCTTACGTCCCAAAGCCACCTTATACCAGTTCGTAATGAAATTGTTGATTGCGGTAGTTTTAGTGTCTGCTTTTGCATCAATGCTCGGCAAAGTAATTACGGATAAAACCATAACTATCGCCAGGAAAATACTCAAAACACTAAATAATCTTTTCTTTTCCATAATCTTCACCCCTGTTACTAAAATTTTCTTTACTCTGTGAGCTTCTCTGCGTATTAAAACTTCTTTTAACCTGATCATTCCAAACGATCTTACACTTATCATTCCGGCAAAAAACAATCTTTTAAAAAAAATATTTACGCAGTCTTACTCTATTTTAAAGTATTTTTTCCCATATAACAATAGTCCATTTTTTGTCTTTTATAAAAAAGGAGAATGATTTGAATTTATTCTCCTTTTTCTCTGTTTTCCGGAATTCTGAAATGATAATTCCTTCTTCTTATTCAATTCAATTTCAAGCTGAACATATAATATAATGCTTTTACTTTGCCAGTGTGTATTCTTTTGCAAAAAGATACACACTATTTTCAAGATGATTGTCAGCTGAATCAACCGTGATTACAACCGTATCTCCGCTTTTGATACCCAGCACTTCACTCCGGTTTGAGTCATCTGTGATAATAGTTACATAAACATTCGCTCTTACTGTCGTATCCGGCATCATGTAAATTACTCCGGCAGAGTTTTCCATATTGGCTTTAACCTTAACTGTTTTTCCAACAAGATTATTGTCGCCGAACTTGCACGCCCATGCAGCATCGGACGGCGATTCAAAATCTGCCATAATTTCCGGTTCTTTTGAAGAACAAGCAGCAAGCAAAAGTGCGAGCGAAAGCGGAATCATAACAAGTATCTTTTTTACAGCTTTCATTTTCATCTTTCCCCTTTTTTCGAGTTACAAAAGATCGGCGATTTCGTAGATAAGTTTTTCTGTCTTTTCCCATCCGAGGCAGGGGTCTGTAATAGACTTGCCGTATACACCGCCATCGATCTTCTGGCATCCGTCCTCGATGTAACTCTCTACCATGAAGCCTTTGAGAATCGCTTTAACACGACTGTCGTGTCTTGTCGAATACAAAACATCCTTGATAATTCTGGGCTGTTCCAAAGGATTCTTGCCTGAGTTCGAATGATTGGTATCGATGATAACCGCAGGATTCATAAGATCTCTTTCATCATAAGCATCGCAGAGTCTGATAAGATCCTCGAAATGGTAGTTAGGCTGTGACTCGCCGTGCTTATTGGTGTATCCACGTAAAATAGCATGTGCATAAGGGTTGCCTTCCGAATGAACTTCCCATCCTCTGTAAATAAATGAATGCGCGTGCTGCGCCGCAAGGATGCCGTTCATCATAACGCTTATATCACCGGAAGTAGGGTTCTTCATTCCTACAGGTGCATCGATTCCGCTTGCTGTAAGACGATGCTGCTGGTCTTCTACCGATCTTGCACCGACTGCAACATATGCAAGGACGTCATCAAGGTACTGGTAGTTCTCGGGATAAAGCATTTCATCGGCACAGGCAAAACCTGTCTCCTCAATGGCACGCATGTGAAGATGTCTTGTCGCGATGATTCCTTTGAAAAGATCCGAGTTTCCGTTAGGATCGGGCTGGTGAAGCATACCCTTGTATCCCTCGCCCGTTGTTCTGGGCTTGTTGGTATAGATTCTCGGAACGATAATGATCTTATCCTGAACTTTTTCCTGAATGGGACAAAGTCTTGAAATGTAATCTATAACACTGTCCTCTCTGTCTGCGGAGCAGGGTCCGATGATAAGAATGAGTTTGTCGCTTCTTCCTGCAAAAACGGATTCAAGCATTGCTTTCTTCTGTTCTACGAGTTCTCCCATCTTGCCTGTCAGAGGACACATCTCCTTTACTTCAACGGGCAGTGCTAATTTTTTGATAAAATTCATTTTCATGATGATTTCTTCGATTGCTTGGCAATCCTATCCTTTCTCCCCGAGGGGCTTTCGTCTTTTCTTACACCTTTTATTTCGAAATTGATTTGTTCCGGGCCGGAATCTTTTATCGAATATGTATTGTTTTATATATATTTTTGAGAAAAATTATTTCTCCTATTTTTTCTTGGAGTTGAATTTGGATCTTCTTTCTGTCGAAAGTCTCATCTTTGCCTTTAAGGCTTCGCTGTCATCGTTTGCAATAAGGTCTCTTAAGTTTGTGAGTTCATCGATAAACAGATTCATTTCCTTAAGCAGAGGTTCTTTATTCATATGGAAAAGTTCACTCCACATGTTTTCGTTGATTCGTGCGATTCTTGTTAAATCTCTGAAAGAGTCGCCGGTATAATCCTTAAGATGCTCGTTGTCCTTGCATGTCATTAACGATACGGCAATACAGTGCGTAAGCTGCGATACGTATGCTATCATTTCGTCATGCTCTTCGGGACTTAATACGCTGACTTTGTTGAAGCCGAGGATCTGTCCGAGATTCTCACACCAGAGAATCGCTTCTTCGGTATTCTTATCTGTGGGAACCACAATGTAGTTGGCATCTCTGAAAATCCTGTCATCGCTGTTTTCTACGCCGCTTGTTTCCTTGCCTGCCATGGGGTGTGCCGCGATAAATTCGGCTTTGTCGCCAAGCGCTTCCTGAATCTTATAAACTATGCAGCTTTTAACACCGGTAACATCCGTGATCCTGATGCCGTCTTTAATATACTCTTTGTTGTCTTTTATCCATTCGATGGCCGCATTGGGATAAAGAGCAAGGATGATGCAGTCTGCTTCTTTGACAAAATCTTTTACTTCATCCTTATTCGATGTACCTGCATCGATAATGTCATTTTCGATCGCATAATTAATCGTATCTTCGCTTCTGTCCGTTGCCGTCACATGACATCCGATCCTCTTTAAAGCTCTCGCATAACTTCCGCCCATAAGTCCGAGGCCTACAATTAATACATTTTGTTTGTTAATCCATTCCATAATTCATCTGTCCGTTTTATCGGACATATCATCCTTTCTGTTTTGAGACAGTTTCTTTGCCGATCATTCCGGCACTCTTTTGTCTCTTTATAATCGTCATTGTCTATATCTTTGTTTTCAAAAAAATTTATGAAGAAGAGTAAAGCATATGTTATTCTGTTATTCTGTTATTCTGTTATTCTGTTATTCTGTTGTTTAATTCTTTAGTATCCGTTAAATATTTAATTCTATGCCCAACTTCTTGATATCTTCAAAGAATCCCGGGTAACTTTTTCTTACAGCTTCTGCTTCATCTATGACACCGCCTGTAAGAGTAAGAAGAAGTGAAAGCGACATTACTATTCTGTGATCGTTATGACCTGAAAGTTCTTCTGCGGGTTTTTGCAAGCCGCCTCTTTCAATCTCTATGGAATTTTCTTCCATGTGTGTTTTAACACCGAACTTCGCAAGTTCCTCACACATTACGCTTCCGCGGTCGCTCTCTTTTATCTTAAGTCTTGCCGTGGACGTAAAGAAACCTCCGTGATTTGCGGCCGCTACTGCGAATAAAACAGGTCCGAGATCCGGACAGTCCGCAATATCGATCGTGGCTTTTTCTTTGGAAAGTTTTTCAAAGCATTCTTTGTAAACTTTGTCACCCTGAAGACTTTTCTCATTCAGATCTTCGACTTTAACATTTCCTCCGATAAAGTTGAATGCATCAAGAAAAGCTGCGTTCGAATAGTCGCCTTCGACCCTGATATCTCTCGTTTCGTATTTGGGATTGCTTTCCACTCTTAACGTATTATCGTTTTCCCAGTCGACTTTAATGCCGAAATCGTTCATGGCCTGAATGGTCATGTTTATGTACGATCTGCTTTCGATCAAACCCGAAAGAATAACTCTTCCGCCTTCTTTTTTTAGAGAGAGTGCAAGAAGAAGTCCCGTTACAAACTGGCTGCTTATGTTTCCCGGAATTTCGTAGGAATCTTTTCTGATTCCACCCTCGATCACTATGCAGTCCTCTTCTCTTGCAAAAGAAAGGTTTTCTTCTTTTAAAACATCTTCATAAATTCCAAACGGTCTTTTTCTTAAAGTTTCGCTTCCGTAGAATCTGCTCTTAACCGGAAGCATCATTGCGATGCCCATGAAGAAACGCATCGTGCTTCCGCTTTCGCGGCATTTGAATTCAAGTTCTTTTCTGTCCGCTTTATCGGACATATTAAAAATCGAATTCGTTCCGTCAACGGTAACGACAGATCCGTCCACCGAAACTTTTGCGCCCAATGTCTGAATGCAGTCTATCGTTGCCTTAATGTCTTCCGAAAAATCGACATTGGAAACCCTGCTTACTCCGTCGGCAAGTGCGGCACATATAATATATCTGTGAGCCATGCTCTTCGAAGGCGGCGCATATATTATTCCGTCTGCTTTTGATTTGTTAACAGTTACTTTCATTTATTCACCTTTACAAAGAAAATCCATGGCTTCAAGATAACCGTTTATTCCGTGACCGCTGATAGTCTTTTGACATGCTGCTCTTATGTAGCTTACCTGTCTGAAATCTTCTCTTGCGCTGACATCGGAAATATGAACTTCCACCATGGGAACTCCGACTGCTTTAGCCGCATCGAGAATGGCTACGCTTGTATGTGTATATGCACCGGGATTGATTACAATTCCGTCAATCGTATTAAATGCTTCCTGAATCCAGTCAACAAGATCCCCTTCATGATTGCTCTGCATGATCTCCACTTTTACGCCGAGTTCTTTTGCATGTTTTTCTATAAGTTCGCAGAGGGCTTTGTAATCAGTCTTTCCGTAAATATCCGGTTCTCTGATTCCGAGCATGTTTAAATTCGGTCCGTTGATAACTCTTATTGTTTTCATGGATTGTCTCCTTATCGGGATTAAATCTTTTATTCTTTGTATCTGCTTTTATATATGCCGTTTTGAAGTCCGAATCTCTCAGACTCTGTGCTTTGAAATGATTGCCTCAACCGATTCATCGATTCCTTCTTCGGCATTTATTCTCTCATCGCATGTAGCTTCGTAAATCGGAAGTCTTTCGTCATAAAGTTTCATGATCTTTGACTGCTCATTTGCGAGAGGTCTGTCATCCGTCGGGATCAGATCCTCAGGCTTTCTGTCAAGAAAGTAGATTCTTCCGTTTGCAGCGAGGTTCTTGATGTTCTCGTTGTTAAGTATCGCACCGCCGCCTGTGGAAATTATGCAGTTCTTAAGTTCTGCCGCTTCCTTAATAACTTCTTTCTCGACATTTCTGAAATACGGCTCTCCGTCTGTCGCAAAGATATCGCTGATCTTTCTGCCTTCTCTTTCTTCGATCCGAGCATCCGTATCAATGAATTCTTTTCCGAGTTTTTCCGCGAGTGCAACACCGATCGTACTCTTGCCGCTGCCCGGCATTCCGGTTAAAACAATATTTGTATTCGTATCAAAAAGATTTTGATGAATCGCGTTTATCTTCTCTTCGGAAACCTTCTCGCCGGTAAAGAGCTCACATGCCGCAACAGCCTGTAAGATAAGCATCTTGAGTCCGCCGCAGTTTTTGATCCCGAGTTCTTTTGCTTCAAGGAGAAGTCTGGTTCTGTTGGGATTGTAAATTACATCCGCAACGCCCTGAAGTTTTTTAAATTTTGTCAGTTCCGCGGGCTTGGCCTCATTCTTCGGAAACATACCTGCCGGAGTGGTATTGATAATATAATCCGCATCCGCATATTTTTCATATGCTTCTTCGTAAGTTATTGCTCCGTCTTTTCCGCTTCTGCTGACTTTGTTAATGCTCGAAGCGCCAAGATTCTTTGCAACCGCATATGCCGTTTTGCTCGTACCTCCGGTTCCCAGAATAAGCACTTTCTTACCGGAAAGTTCGAAGCCGTTTTCTTCGAGAAGACTTTTAAGTCCGAAGTAATCGGTATTGTATCCGCTAAGCTTTCCGTCTTTATTGACGATCGTATTTACCGCACCGATTGTCTTTGCGTTGTCATCGATATTATCAAGGTATTTGATGACATCTTCTTTGTAAGGAATCGTAACATTTATTCCTTTAAATTCCTTTGCACGCATGAATTCATCGAGTCCGTCGCGCGGTATCTCTTTTAAATCATAATCGTATATTCCGAATTGTTCGTGTATTATCTTTGAAAAACTGTGTCCGAGTTTTTCGCCTATCAGACCGTAGTTCATAGTCACTCCGTTTGTTTTATTCTGCCTGTAATAAAACTTATTTTATTCTTTTCCTATTCTTCAGGTGCGAAGAAATCCGTTCCGAATCTTGCACTTAACATATCGTAAATTGTGAGTGCACATACGGAATCCACAACCACTCTTGCCCGGTGAATGATGGCGGGATCATGTCTTCCTTCAATATTAAGATCTGAATTCTCGAGCGTATTTAAGTTGATGCTCTTCTGTTCTTTGTAAATCGAAGGTGTGGGTTTAACCGCACATTTTATCA
>JAIKXN010000191.1 GCA_024684055.1 Lachnospiraceae bacterium
TCTCTCGATGAAATTTTTTACATCGAATCCGTCGACAAAAAGACATTCATTTACACACGTGAAAAAGTCCTGATGACGGATAAAAGACTGTATGAACTCGAGGAGATATTAGACGGTAAAGAGTTCTTTCGCTGCTCAAAATCGGTGATCATTAACCTGAAAAAAATCGATAAACTAAAGCCTGAAATTACCAGAAACATTCTCGCGACTCTTTCAAACGGAGAAGTTGTGGTAGTTTCAAGGCGGTATGCAGCGGAATTAAAGAAACTGCTGGGGATTTAAAAACGAGGAGTCTCATAATGAAAAAAATGCTCATATACATGAGGAACGGATTTACATTTTCATATTCGTGGCTGGTGATTTGCTCTATCATTGTTTCACTTATATCAGGGAAGGAATTTATAAGCACAGCTTTTCTTTTAAAAATTCTTGCCCTGAGTGCATGGGCGTCGGTAAGCTTTACGGTTTGCTTTTTAAACCCGAAGGTTAATAAGAAGGGATTCATCTTTTCACTGACGCTTTTTTACATATTGTTTATTCCTGCGGAAATCGCAATGTTTTACCTGATGGGAATATTTGTTTCGGGACAGGGAAGCCCTGTTTTCTGGACAATCTTCATTGCAATCGTGGTTGCAACATACGTTTTATCGCTTTTAATTGACCTTATTATAATGAGAAAGAAAGCGGGCATCTACACGCAGAAGCTTAATGAGTATAAAAGTACCATATAATATACAATTATTTCAGATTGCATTTTTTTGACAAAATATTTTTGACCTGCGATTGGCAGAATTCAAAAGACTGTCAATATAAAGATTTTATAACAGGACCTCTTTTACAGGGCCCTGTTTTTTTCGTAAAGAGGAAAAGCACTTTTCAAATAGAATAATATAAGGGACACGTTAACGAAGCTTTCGGTCGGGATGGTCTGAAACAGCATGAAAATGGGCAAAAACTGTTGAAATGCTGTACTTATCGGGCAGATTTGGACATTTTTCGTATAAGTTTTACAAGGGGAATTCGATTTATGACAATCTGCTTAAAGAAATAAGATATTTGACGAAAAAATTGGATTTATTTGACATTGACGCTAATTTTAAATTAATGTATCTTATTTTGAGACGAGATTGTTAATGAATTATCAAAGTGTTTTGCCTAAAATTTCTGAACTTTGATTTTTTAACATCCGATCGGATGAAAACTTCAAAAATTTAATGACAGTTATCTGTAGAAAGGTTGGAATATGGAGAATACTATTTTGGAAAAAGGCCCTATTACCGAAGAGTTAATCGAAAAAATGGACAAGTATTTCCGTGCCGCTAACTATTTGTCGGCAGGTCAGCTTTACCTTTTGGAGAACCCTCTTTTAAAGAAGCCCCTCACCATGGATATGGTAAAGAAGAAAATCGTTGGACACTGGGGAACGGTTCCCGGACAGAACTTCATTTTTACACACGCTAACCGTGTTATCAAGAGATACGATTTGGACATGATTCTTCTTTCAGGTCCCGGACATGGCGGAAACTTCTTTATCGCAAACGATTATATTGACGGCTCATACAGCGAGATATATCCTAACATTTCTCAGGACGAGGAAGGTATGCAGAAGCTTTTCAAGCAGTTCTCTTTCCCCGGCGGTGTACCCAGCCACTGTGCTCCCGAGACACCCGGTTCAATTCACGAAGGCGGCGAACTCGGATATTCGATCGCACATGCATGCGGTGCAGTTTTTGATAACCCCGATCTTATCGCTACAGTTGTTGTAGGTGACGGTGAAGCAGAAACAGGTCCTCTTGCAACAAGCTGGCAGTGCAATAAATTCATCAACCCCGTAGGAGACGGTGCAGTTCTTCCCATCCTTCACTTAAACGGATATAAGATTGCCAACCCTACGATTTTCGGACGTCTTTCAAAAGAAGAACTTACAGATTTCTTCCATGGAAACGGCTGGGAACCTTACTTTGTTGAAGGTGACGAACCCAAGACAATGCATAAGCTCATGGCTGAAGCTATGGATACTGTTATCGAAAAGATTCAGGCTATCCAGAAGAATGCACGTGAGAATAATGATGCAACACGTCCCGTATGGCCCATGATCGTTTTAAGAACACCCAAGGGATGGACAGGTCCCAAGGTAGTTGACGGAAACCGTATCGAAGGCAACTTCCTTGCTCACCAGGTACCCATCATGATGGATAAGCCCGAACATCTTCAGATGCTTTCTGACTGGCTTCACAGCTACAAGCCCGAAGAACTCTTTGACGAAGAAGGTCATGTGCTTCCCGAGATAAAGGAACTTTGCCCCGTCGGCGATGCAAGACTCGGCATGAACCCTCATGCAAACGGCGGTAAGCTTTTAAGAGATTTAAGACTTCCCGATTTCAGAGATTATGCATTTGATATCGATGGTCACGGCGCAAAGGAAAGCCAGGATACAGCCAACTTAGGTTTATATATCAGAGACATTTTCAAACTCAACGCTGAAGCAAAGAACTTCCGTATTTTCTCACCCGATGAGAATAACTCCAACAGATTTACTTCCGTATTTGAAGTAGAAAACAGAGACTGGAATGCTGAACAGTCTGATATGGACGATCATCTTTCAAGATTCGGTCGTGTTATGGACTCAATGCTTTCAGAGCATATGTGCGAAGGATGGCTTGAAGGATACCTTCTTACAGGTCGTCACGGTTTCTTCAACACATATGAAGCATTCTCAAGAATCATCGATTCCATGGGTGCTCAGCATGCTAAATGGCTTAAGGTTTGCAACCAGCTTCCCTGGAGAGAGGAGATTGCTTCCCTTAACCTCCTTATGTGTTCAACAGTTTGGCAGCAGGACCACAACGGATTCACACATCAGGATCCCGGTTTCATGGATCATATCGCTAACAAGAAGGCAGACGTTGTTCGTATTTACCTTCCTGCAGATACAAATACATTACTTTCCACAATGGATCACTGCTTAAGAAGCCGCAACTACGTAAACGTTGTGATCGCTTCCAAGCATCCCCGTCCTCAGTGGCTTTCAATGCCCGAAGCAGTTAAGCACTGCACACAGGGTATCAGCATTTGGGACTGGGCTTCAAACGATCAGGGTAAAGAACCCGATATCGTATTTGCAAGTGCCGGCGAAACACCTACACTTGAAGCGCTCGCTGCAGTATCGATCTTAAGAAAAGAACTTCCTGATATTAAGATCCGTTTCATCAACGTAGTCGACCTCTTCAAACTCGTGCCTCATAATGAGCACCCTCATGGTTTGACAGATGCAGAGTATGATATGCTCTTTACAACAAACAAGCCCGTAATCTTCAACTTCCACGGCTATGCAACACTCGTTCACGAGCTTACATACAGACGTCACAACAACCGTCTCATGCATGTAAGAGGTTACAAGGAAGAGGGTACGATCACAACAGCATTCGACGTACGTGTTCAGAATGACATCGACCGTTTCCACCTTGTACAGGATGCTCTTAAGTTCTTACCTCAGCTTGGCAACACAGGTGCTTACCTGTATCAGAAGATGAGAGACAAGCTTGTTGAGCATAAGCAGTACATCCACGACTTCGGTGTAGATCTTCCCGAAGTAGTTAACTGGAAGTGGGAAGACATCAACTAATTTACAGATAACAATTTTCCATAACCAAATATAACAAATTAAAAAGAGGCGCCGCGTGGTGCCTCTTTTGTGTTGCTTAGTAAATCACTATGTTTAAATTAATTAAGTGTCTGAAAATTATTATGTGCTTAATGTAATTAGTTGTTTAAAAATCCTAAATTGATTAAGTGATTATTTTTTTATGTGTTTAATTTGTTCAGATAATTTAATTCATTAATTTTATTTATTTAATTCCTTTAAAGGAGAATTTATCTTGCTGTGTCCGTCTGCATAATAAGATATGCTTGAACCGTCTGCAAAAACGACATGTCCGAGACATGTGGTTTCGGGTTGTGAATCCTGATAATCCTCAGTGTGGTAAAGCGATACCTGAATGGGAATTCTGGGGATTGGATCTGCATCGGGATCGATTCGATTAACTGATTCTCCATAGTAATCGGCTACTACTTCCCATCCGCTCAATAACCATGTTTCTGAGTATCCAAAGTCTGAACGTCTGTAATCGGATATGTTGTCGTTTCCAAAGTCGAAAGTTTTCGTAATGGAAGAAAAATCCGAATAAGCTTCATCGGTAGCAAGACCGATAAGTCTGATGGGTTTTTCATCCGTAAGCTCTTTGACGTTTTTAACAAGCATTTTACCATCGGTTGTATCGAAGGTTACTTCCACGCTGTTAAGGTACTCGGTGCCTTCATCAAGCAGAACGTCTTCACGGCTCATGTCAACAAATTCGCCGACTTTCCACATATAATCCAGATAAAGATCAGCTTTGAAAACTGCTTCATTTTCTTTGAATTCCGTTTCATAAACCTGCGCACATGTTTCATATAATGAACCGTCGCCGGCAGAATCATATACGTAGTAGTTTGTGTCATCAGACTCTAAAACGAAAGCGTAATCCGTTTCGCAAAGATTGTATTCATCAACGGTTCTTCCAAAGTATGTGTAAAACCAGTCATCAAAGGTCGCTTTGTCAATTACCTGAGGATTACTGAAATACTGTGTGTCAAGATCTTCATATGTTCCTTCCAAAGGTCTTTCGACGTAATTAGAACCATGGAAATGTGTATATTCCCAAACATAGAAACTTAATTTATCTTCGGGCTTGTTTTGGTAATAATTTATTAACGCCGGAAGAATAATTGCCAATTCTTTTTTATCATATTCGAAACTGTAATCCGTCGTATCCGGTTCGGTTTCCGTATTGTTTTCATTGATGTTTGAATCCTGATTGTCGGTTTCATTTGTGACTTTTATCGAATCCGGAACTTCAGGCGAATCCAGAGGCGGTGTGTTTGGAGTGCAGGCGAATAATGCCAGGCACAAAGAGACATTAATTAAAGATAATAATTTTTTTTTCATTTTCCCTTCCCTTTCTTTAATCCCGATAAATTCAGGTATATCCGTTTTCAGT
>JAIKXN010000194.1 GCA_024684055.1 Lachnospiraceae bacterium
AAAAGCCTCTTTAATGGATAAAGTAATACCACTTCCACTAAAGACGCCATTGCCTTTATCACATTTATTTAGTTGACCTGTTTTGAACGAAGAACCGAATATGTTCTTCCTTTCGTGTTCACGAATTGAATATTACAACACTGAAAAATGCTTGTCAACTGTTTTTTAAAAAATAAAATTAAAAATTTTTCCAATCGCATTTTTTATAAAAGAACAGTTAATCCAAAATGAATTTTTGGCCGGCTTTGATTCTGCAAACTTTATCTGAAAAGAGATTATGGAAGATTTCATTAATGAAAGTTTTGCATTTCGTATAACGCTGATTGTAAAAAAATAAATGACCATATAAAATGAATGTATTGTGTTTTAAAAAGAGAGGGAAGAAAATGAAAAACAGAATCACGGGATTAATTTCCATTATTCTTATTACGATAGGTTTGCTTGTTTCTGCGGGATTTGCGATCAGGAACCTTGTGAACCTCAGCGGACTTGTAAGACCTTTAACCCGACTGGAAGGAAAACTTACAAAAGGAGATTACGTCGAAGGCGAGCTGTATGTCGAGAGCGAAGAGTTCTATTATATAAAGCACACGCTGAACGGACTGATTCCCGTCGGAACGGAACATTACTATATCGCGATTGATGAAAACACCGATACGGTTTATTACTTAAGATCCGGAAAGAACACATATAAAGAAGTTTCGCCTGATTCGCCTATTAAGATTAAAGGAAAAGTCTACAAGGCTGACAGCAGCGTTCATCACGATTTTAAGGAAATAAAAGAGTATTTTGAAGCTGAAGGATTAAGTGTCGGTTATTCGGGAGAGATTATTTTTATAGATACGGAAATCGGAAAGAGATCTTTGATTAACATCCTTGGAGTTGTTTTACTTATCGGAGGATTCCTTGCGGTATTCTTAAGCCCGGCCGGAAAGAAACAGATAAATGAAATAAACGGTTTCGATAAACTGCTCGTATTCGGCGGTCTGCTTTTTATAATTGTCGGCGGCATAATGCTGATAACGCTTCCTGTTTTTTTATAATTCAGAAGATAAATTTATCAGAAAAATTTAAAAAAATCGGAGTGTTTATATAATAAAGAAAGAAAAAATTTCGTGACCAAAAATTTTAAAATACACTATTGACAACTGAAATAAATCGGGTGTATATTACACGCAAATGGGCAAAGGTGTTCGTTTAAACACAATCGTGTTTGAATGAGCGCCTTTTTTGTTTTCTTATATTATATGTCCAATAAAACGGACATATAAAAAAGAGCTTATAAATCGTTATCGATTTCGCATAAAGGTTTTCAAAACCTAAAAAGTTGAAGGATGAAAGGAATGAAGAAAATGAACAGAGAAGGTGAAGTCAGAATCCCGTCAGGATGTGCCATAGCGGCAGTTATTTCAAAAGAAGGAAAGAGGATGTCCGGACAAAAGATTTACGAATGTATGAAACCCATGCATGATCGTTCGAACGGACTGGGCGGCGGATTTGCAGGATACGGAATTTATCCCGAATATAAAGATCTGTATGCTTTTCATTTCTTCTTTGATGACAGAAATACAAGAAAGAGCTGTGAAGAATTTCTTAAAGAAAGATTTGAAATAGTTAAGTCGGAAATAATTCCCACAAGAAAGATTCCTTCGATTACAAACGAACCTGATATCTGGAGATATTTCGTGGCACCTTTGAAGAGCCAGATGGAAAAGATGCAGATGGACGAAAAGGAATTCGTTGCAAGAAGTGTAATGAAGATAAACACATATATGAAAGGAGCTTACGTTTTCTCAAGCGGAAAGAACATGGGTGCTTTCAAAGCAGTAGGATTTCCCGAGGATGTCGGAGTTTTCTACAGACTTGAGGAATACGAAGGATACTCCTGGACGGCTCACGGAAGATATCCTACCAACACTCCCGGATGGTGGGGCGGAGCTCATCCCTTCACACTTCTTGATTATTCGATAGTGCATAACGGTGAGATTTCCTCATACGATGCCAACAGAAGATTCATAGAAATGTTTGGATATAAATGTAATCTTCAGACTGATACGGAAGTAATCGCATACATTATGGATTACCTTATAAGAGTTAAGAAACTTACGTTAAATGAAGCCGCATCCGTAATCGCAGCTCCGTTCTGGAGCACGATTGAAGGAAAGGAAAACGAAGAAGAAAGGGCAAGATACGAATTCTTAAGAAAACTTTTCCCTTCACTTCTTGTGACCGGACCGTTTTCCATAGTACTTGGTTTTGACGGCGGAATAATGGCACTTAATGACAGACTGAAATTAAGATCCATGGTTGTCGGAGAAAAGGACGACAAAGTATTTGTGGCAAGCGAAGAAGCTGCCATAAGAAGTATGGAACCCGATGCAGAAAACATCTGGTCTCCTGCAGGCGGTGAACCTGTAATAATCAAAGTTAAGGATGGTGCATACTGATGAGTATTCAATTTATATACCCTGAATTTGAAGTAGTAAGAAATGAAAATCGATGCATTGCCTGCAGAGTCTGCGAGCGGCAATGCGCGAATGAAGTACATAAATACAATGCAGACAAAAAAGTAATGATAAGCGATGAATCCAAATGCGTCAATTGTCAGCGCTGCGTTTCGCTTTGCCCGACCAGAGCTTTGAAAATCGTAAAGAGCGACTGCACTTTAAGAGAAAATGCAAACTGGTCAAACGATACAATAAAAGAAATCTACAAACAGGCCCAGAGCGGAGGCGTTCTGCTTTCGTCCATGGGTAATCC
>JAIKXN010000260.1 GCA_024684055.1 Lachnospiraceae bacterium
CTTATACTGACATAAAAGTAAGAACCATTTTATCTGCATTTGTATAAAAATAATTTTTAAATTCTGTCGCATTTCGGATTTTGATCCGTGTAATTGACAGAAAAACAAAAAACGTATTTTTGGATACAGAGATTCTGAAACAGGAGGAAAACAAAATGGCAAAAGAGAATGTAATGAAGTTTGAAGAGCAGGTAATGAAGAATGAGGAACTTCAGAAAAAGCTGGAATCGGCGGCAAAGGCCTACAAAGGGGACCGGACAGATGAGAAGGCCGTGTTCGAGACAGTAGTAATACCCGTCGCCCGTGAGGCAGGGCTGGAGTTTTCTTTCGAAGAGGCAGATGAAGTAAGAAAGATGGCGGAAAGCGGAGAACTCGAATTGAAAGAGATGCAGGAGGTTGCCGGTGGCAATGTAATGGCATCCCGTCATGGAAATTTCGGATATATAATAAAACTGATCAAACGTATCTTCGGATGAATAAAAGGGTTCGGTTTATTCGGGTTATTTCAGGTATTGCATACAACATACGTTTTACGGAAAAGAGACCGCGACCTGTGGTCTTTTTTCTTTGTTTTTATCAAGTATTACTGCATTTGAGGGTTTTCGGAATACATGAGGCTGCACAAAAAATAAACTGAGTTAATTTTCTTTAGCTTCATAATTTTCACTACAGCCTTATGGCATAATTATTTCCTTTCATACATCTATCGGCAAAACCACTTCGTCATTGAGAAATGTACTCATATAAACCGGACAATAGAACACTTTATTTTCTTTTTTTATATTGTAATTCGTAAACACTATGGCTTCTTCGGTTTCAAATTCAGTTGAAGCAAGAACATTGTTGATCGCCGAATGCACATAATAATCTTTTCCGCTCTTTACCTCAATCGGAAGGATCCGGTTTTTATGCTCAATGACAAAATCAAGCTCTCCAAGCTTTCTGCTGTTGTAATAATAAATATCATATCCATGTCGGTATAATTCCATTGCTGTATAGTTTTCATATATTCCCCCGAGATTTGCTTTTCTCCCTGTCAAAATATCAAGTTTCAGATTCTTTCCGTACATACAGGTAAGTAATCCGACATCGGAAAGATACAGTTTAAGCAGACTGCTTTTTTTATTCGCCAGAAGCGGGATTTTTGGTTCCGTTGCGTTGAACGCGGCAATTGAAACGCCTGCCGACAAAAGCCACAAAAAACTGTCCTCAAGCCGCTCATATTTCAGACCCTTTTTGATATCGGCATAATTATATCTTCTGTTCTGCTTCAAAAGCTCAGACGGTATCAGTTTATAAACGGACTGAAGCATCAGTTTTTTTTCTTCGGATTCATATTTTGAAAAATCCTTTCCGTATAAAGAAATAATATTATTCTGAATATCGTTTACTTCATTATGATCACCACTGTTAAGATAACTGTCTACAGCAGAAGGCATTCCTCCCGTTACAAGATATTTCTGAAATCTGCCGAGCATATTTTCATGAATCGTGTCGGTTATGGCTGTTCTTTCCCGAAAGTGTTCTTCAAGATATGTGATCACCTGATCATCCACACCGGAGGCTCTGATAAACTCCAGAAAATCCAGGGGATACATCTGTATCTCGTCCATATATCCGACAGGAGAAGACCTGAGATTTTTAAGTTCAATTCCAAGAAGCGAACCACTCAGAATATATCGGTAACTTCCTTCGTCCACCCAGAATTTTATCTGCGTAACTATATCTGCATATTCCTGAACTTCATCTATGAATAAAATGGTTTCATTTTTCAGAAATCTGTGACCGGTAGCCAGTGAAAGCTCCATCGTGATATCGGAAACAGTCTGTGCCGATCTGAAAATATCAACATAGTCCGGATTAGCAATAAGATTTATCTCAAGATAATCCGAACCGGTATCTTTGAGACACCTCCTGATAGAAAAAGTCTTTCCAACCTGCCTTGCACCGCTTATGAGAAGAGCTTTTTTTCCTCTGTCTATCCAATTCAGTATTTTTTTTTCTATCTGCCGCTTTATCATGATACCCCCGGAAGTCTCTCTCAGATAACATTTTTCTTTTATCTTACCTCACGGCCTCCACTTTCGCAATGGATTTTGGTGCATTTCCTCCACTTTTGCAATGGATTTCGCCAAATAATTTCCACTTTTGCAAATCTGCAGTTTTTTGTCGCATTTTCTGTTTTGATCCGTGTAAATAACGGAAGCAAAAAATGATCTTGCAAAGCAGTATTTTGAGGAGGAGGACGAAGAAATGGCAAAAACAAAAGTGAAAAAGACCGTTTTGGCAACGCTTCTTACGGCCGTTCTGACTGCGGGACTTCTGTCGGGGTGCGGAAGCGCAGCATCTCCGATGGAAGGTCCGGAGGCAGACTGGGAAGAAGAATGGG
>JAIKXN010000027.1 GCA_024684055.1 Lachnospiraceae bacterium
AATTGTTATATCTTTAGTCAAATAGCCGCTTCCACCGTTTTTTGCCAGATTTATGAGGCCGGCTTCACTGCTAATTTTCTTCCATCCATCATGTTTGGAACCATCTTTATCCGATCCGCTATGTGCCGTATGCGCTTTAGGCGCAGCATTTGCCGTCATCGGCACAGTAAAAAAAGGCATTATGATGACAATCAAAAATGCCATAAAAAAATACTTAAATATCTTTGGTGTTGCGTTCTTCATTCTAAATCCTCCCCGGTGTTAATTATCTGCCAAACGGCTTTTTACACTTAAAAAAATTTTATCAAACGTCATATAATACGTCAATTAAACCAAGGTATCTGCTTCAAATCATATTAAAGCAAACATTTACCTAATTTTATTTTATTTGTTTGCTTTTTCGCCCGAATTTTCGTTTTTTTACAATAAGCAGCAAACATTTCAACCTTTTCAGTTATATTGTTTGCTTTTTTTCTCTGATTTTTCTTTTTCCGGAAATATTAAGCAAACAATTCCTGATTTTATCTTGTTATGTTTGCTTTTTACAAAAAACAGACTCTGCGATGTTACTCACAGAGCCTATACTTTTTTGTGTTTAAGCAAATCCCCAAAAATATAAATTCCGTCAAGGATTCACTTTCTTTGTTTTGGTTTACATAATTTATAATCAATAACTTCCGGCATTAATTCCGTACTTCTTGCAAAGGTTGTTAAATTCAGCCGAATTAATAAATCCTTTTAATACGTAATCTCTGCTCTTGCCGTTCTTTAATTCCTTAAGCCAGCCTTCATAACCTGCCTTATCGGGTTCTCTGTCAAAGAACGCTCTGTATAACTTGGTAACGTATTCTTCATCGGACATTTTCTTCTTCTGGAACTCGTGGCTGTTTATAAATCCGGCCGCAACCTGAGAGCCTGTTGCCTCTTTATTGATCAGTTTTTTCGTCCAGTCTTTAAGTCCGGCTTCATCGGCAGGTCTGTCAAGAATGATCGTGTAGAATCTTCCTACGAATGCTCTTACCTGTTCTTCCTGGGTGAGTTTTCTCCATTTTGCTTTATATGTTACATCCTTTGCAGGCATCTTTGCAGCAACCGTTTTATCCCAGCCGGTAAATTCATAACCTTCTTTTACGGGAACAGGCGCTTTGATTTTGGCACCGTACTTTACTGTACCCTTGGTATATGTTCCGCTTGCTTTTCCGCCAGCGAAATCCCATGTGAGTTTGTAGCTGTTTCTTGTGTAATAGTATTTAACAACAAGCGTTCCGTCCGCTTTGATCTTTGCCGTCTGAGTTGAAGGTGCCGTGAATCCTTTGTATGTCTTTACTTCAGGAGTTATACTTGCATTTGTTTTACCTGTTAATGTTTCGGTTTCATTGGCAGTTGCAGGATATGTGCCGTCAACTTTCTGTCTGTAATGCTCAACAGTATACTTTGTATTTGTTGCTGCCTTCCAGGTTGCCTTAATTGTAAGATTTTTGGCCGGCATCTTTTCCGGAACCGCGGTTTTCCATCCGTTGAAAGTATATCCGTTTCTTACAGGTACGGGTGCCATTATCGCTTCGCCGTATTTAACGCTTCCTTCAGTATATGTTCCTTCTGCGCTTCCTCCTGCAAAAACCCATGTCAGTGTATAGGAATTTCTCTCATAATAATATTTTACAACTGTTGTTCCATCTGCCTTGATTTTAACGGTCTTTTTTTCCGGCGAACCGAAACCTTTGTATGTTTTTACCTCAGGTGTAACATTTGCATCGGTCGTTCCCGTAAGTGCTTCCGTTTCGCTTGCTTTTTTATTATAGGTTCCGTCAAGTTTCTGTTTGTAATGCTCAATCTTATAAGATGTGTCCGTCCTTGCTTCCCACTGCGCATATAATGTGATCTTATTTGAATTTAAAATTTCAAAACGCACTTCCTGACCGTCTTCATATTCCAATCCGCTGCCATCAGCTTTTGTATTCCAGCCTTTAAAATCATATCCCTTTTTCGTAAAAGTATTTTGGTTGAGTGCCGTCAAAATATCGAACGCTACACTCTGCGAAGACATTGTTCCGTTTCCGCCGTTTGCATTAAACTTTACTGTATATTTATTAGGTTTCCACTGTGCGTACAGTTCAATAACCCCGGTATTCCTGTCGGCTTCTTCATTATATGATGTTCCGCTTCCGTCTTCTTTGGTGTTCCAATTTACAAAAGAATATCCTTTACGATTAAATCTGTTTTCTTCCAAAATCAGATTTTCCGGAATACTTCCATCATAATATTGAATTATTTTATTTCCTGTACCTTGATTAGAATTATATGTAATAGAATATATATTTAATTCTCTAATCATCTTTATTTTTTCAGATATTGTTCCACCCGTGATCAATCCTTCAGAAGCAATACTTATACCATAATCATCATTTGATTTATTATTTTTAATAGTACCGCCTTCTATCACGAAATTGCCAATCAGTATAAGGCCACCACTTCTTACTGTTGCTTTATTATCTGAAATCGTTCCGCCTTTCATCGTAACACAACCGTTGATACCAGCGCCATCTTTTGCAGTATTATTGGATATGGCTCCTTCATTCAATATAAATGCTGCAATAGTATTTGTACCTACTCCTCCACCATATGCTGCAGTATTATCTACGATTCTTCCTTCATTCATTGTTAAAGTTCCAAAAGCAATAAATACTCCGCCCCCTCCAATTTCTGAAGTATTATTTGAAATACATCCTCCTTCAATTGTAGAAAGTTCTCCCTCTGAATAAACTCCTCCTCCATAATTAGAAGCAGTATTATTTGAAATGTTTCCGTCGTTCATTGTAAATGTTCCGCTTGTATAAACTCCTCCGCCATAATAAGAAGCAGTATTATTCGATACTATTCCATCATTCAGTATGTATATACCAGACGATTGAACACAAACGCCACCTCCAATGTCCGAAGAATTTCCAAAGATGCTTCCTCCATTCATTATAAAAGTTCCGGATCGTTGAAATACTCCTCCACCGTATTCATTGACAGAAGTGTTATTCGAAATGCTTCCTCCGTTCATTATAAATGTTCCGGATTGCTGATATACTCCTCCTCCTGAAGCATGATAAGAAGTAGCCTCATTTTTGTAAGCAGTATTATTTGAAATGCTTCCCCCATTCATTGTAAAAATGCCTTCTTCTATACATACTCCACCTCCATGGTCAGTATTGTTCCAGGAAACACTTCCTCCATTTAATGTATATTCTCCACGATAAACATATACACCATTTCCTTCACTATTACCAACATTTCCGCCATACATGGTAAATTCGCTGTTACTTGAATACAATAGTATAACACCACAGTTTTTCTTTACATTTTTAATCATTCCTGAATTATTATTCTCGTCATAAAGATTTAATTTGGCTCCTTCATTCAAAACAATCGTATTATAGCTGCCATTTAAACCTCCCGTAATACTGTAACCGTTTAGACATAGATTAACTTCCTTATTCTTTAATTCAAAACGATTAATTGAAAGGTCATTGGTAAGATATCCTTTTCCACCATTTTTTCCCAATTCAGCTAAATCTTCCTCAGTTCTTATAGCCATCCACCCTTCATGCTTTGAACCATCTTTATCCGATCCTTTATGAGCCGTATGTACTGCAGGCGCAGCATATGCAGTCATGGGAATGCTGATAAAAGCCACTGACACGATAAACATGAGTGCCATCAGAATTATCTTCAGATTTTTTTGCAGCATTTTCTTCATTTTGAAATCCTCCCTTATGTAAATATGCTTTTTAATGCATTTTATCTTTTGGTTTACATAAATCGCCATTAATTCATCCCGGCGTTGATTATGAATCTGCTGAAAAAGAAGTAAATTGCATATCTTTAATAACTTCCCGCATTGATCCCATACTGCTTGCAAAGGTTGTTAAATTCAGCTGAGTTAATGAAGCCTCTCAGGATATCATCTCTGCTCTTTCCGCTCTTAATTTCCTTAAGCCAGTATTCATATCCGGCCGTGTCGGCTTCTCTTTGGATAATTGCCACATATAAGGTATTTATGTATTCCTTATCAGTCATTTTTTTCTTTTTGAATTCAGCACTATTGAAAAGGCCTGCGGCAATATCCGCACCTGTTTTCTCATTGGAAAGAAGTGCTTGAGTCCAGCTGTTCAGTCCGGCCTCATCCGAAGCTCTGCCAAGAATGGTTACATAGAATCTTTCCACGAAATCTCTTACATTATCTTCTTTGGTGGCCTTTCTCCATTTTGCCTTGTACGTTACATCTCCTGCGGGCATTTTGGCAGCTACCGTCTTGTCCCATCCGGTAAAGACATATCCGTCTCTTGTGGGTACGGGTGCTGTTATTGCTGCACCGTATACTACTTTTCCCTCGGTATAACCTCCTTTTGCACTTCCTCCAGCGAGATTCCATGTGAGGTTATAGCTGTTTCTGGTGTAGTAATACTTTACGACCAGCGTTCCGTTGGCTTTGATCTTTACGGTCTTAACTTCAGGCGATGTGAAGCCTTTGTATGTTTTGACTTCAGGCGTTACGCTTGAATTGGTTTTTCCTTTGAATGATTCGGTTTCATTCGGCGTTGCATTATAACTTCCGTTGACTTTCTGACGGTAATGTTCCACCTTGTAAGGAGTATCCGTTGCATATTTCCAAAGCGCCTTGATCGTTAAGTCTTTTGCTGGCATCTTTTCAGGAACTTCAATGTCCCAACCCTTGAATACATAACCTTTTCTCGTAGGTACAGGCTGCGTGATTACCGATGCATATTTAATGCTTCCGCTCGTATATATTCCGCTCGCACTTCCGCCGGCGAAATCCCACGTGAGTGTGTAGCTTTGTCTTTCATAGTAATATTTGACCACAAGCGATCCGTCTGCTTTTATCTTTACCGTCTGAGCTGAGGGTGATATGTATCCTTTATAAATCTTTAAAGCAGGTGTTATGCTTGCATTCGTGGTACCGGTCAAAGACTCTGTTTCACTCGGTGTTGCATTATACTTTCCGTTAAGTTTCTGTTTGTAATGTTCTACAGTATACTTAGTATTTGTTTTTGCTTTCCAGCGAGCGTAAAGGGTTATATCTCCTTCGCAAATACTTTCGGCTGTAACTTTTGTACCGCCGCTCTTCGCTGTATACCAGCCGCTGAATGTATAGCCGGTTCTGCTTGCCTTGGGCAGTTCGCCGTATGCCGTATTTTCCTGTACGGATTTTGTGCTTTCCGCAAGGGCTTTTCCGCCGTTTACATTAAATGTTACTGTTGAGTAATTGACTGTCCAAAGTGCAGTTATCTTAAGATTCTTTGCAGGCATTTTAGCCGGAACGGTTTTGTTCCAGCCGGCGAAAGTATAGCCCGGTTTAACCGGAACGGGCGCTGTTATTGCAGTTGCATATATTACGCTTCCCTTTGTATATTTTCCGCTCGTGCTTCCGCCGTCAAGATTCCATGTGAGTTTATAACTGTTTCTTGTATAGTAATATTTTACGACAAGCGTGCCGTCTGCTTTTATTTTTACTGTCTGTGTCGCAGGTGAGGTATATCCCGTATATTCTTTTACGGCAGGTGTTACGCTCGCATTCGTAGTTCCCGTAAGAGTTTCTTTTTCACTTGCAGTCTTATTATATGTTCCGTCAAGTTTCTGCTTGTAATGTTCTACGGTATATTTAGTGTTCGTATTTGCGCTCCAGCGTGCATAGAGTGTTATATCACCTTCGCAGATACTTTCGGCAGTAACCTTTGTTCCGCCGCTCTTTGCCGTATACCATCCTGCGAATGTATATCCCGTTCTGGATGTTGTCGGAAGTTCGCCATACTTCGAATATGCCGTAAGTGTTTTGCTTGAACTCGTCAAAGCCTTTCCGCCGTTTACATCGAAGGTTACCGTTACTACGCCTGCTCTCCAATATGCTTTTATTGTTAAATTCCTTTTCGGCATGGTTTTGGGAATCGAATAGACACTCCAGTCATCAAATTCACATCCTTTTTTGGTCGGAACAGGAGGAATAATCTCCTCACCCCATCTTACATATCCTGATGTATAATTTCCTTCCGCGCTTCCGCCGTCAAGATCCCAGGTTAACAGATATACTTTTCTCGGATATTTGTATTTCACTACAGTTGAACCGTCAGGATTTACTTCAACTGTTTGCGCCGCAGGCGAATCGAATCCATCGTAATTATTTACTGCAGGTGTTACTGTGCCGGTTGTGCTTCCATTAAAGAGATCAGACTCATCAGGAGTGGAATTATATGTTCCGTCTGCATTCTGCTTGTAGTGTTCAACCTTGTAATAAGCATTTTCATTTGCGGTATAAACAGCCTTTAATGTCAGATCGCACGCGGGCATATACACCGGTATTCCGGATGCATTCGCTTCCCATCCCCTGAATCTGTAACCGGATTTGGATGGATATGGTTTAACAAGGTAAGCACCATATTTTACCATACCTGCCTGTGTATAACTTCCGCTGCACGTTCCTCCGTCAAAATCCCATGTTAATCTGTAACTGTTTCTCTTGTAATAGTATTGTACGACTGTGGAAGCATCCCCTTTGATCTTTACCGTCTGAGCTTCCGGTGACGTAAATCCTTCAAATTCCAAAACTTCAGGAGTCACTTCTGAATCAGTGGATCCATACTTTGATAAAACCTTTTGGAGATCGTATTTGCTTCCATCAAGGCTTTCAAGGTAATATTCAATGTCATACCCTGTATTTCTTGCTTTCCATACAGCCACATATTTCGTATCCTTTGCGGGCATTTTGCCGGTATACTCAGGGCTCCAACCCTCTAAATAATAACCTGCTCTGCTGACTGAAGGTGCTTCGATACGTTCTTCATATTTATATGTTCCGTCCGAGTATGAATAAGAGTCTGCAATCTGTCCTCCATTAGGATCCCATGATACCGTGTATGAATTTCTCGGATAATAAAATGAAATTACAGTGGAACCGTCTGCAACGATTACAGGGTTATTTGGTTCTTTCATTGTGTATGCTCCAAAACCTTCAAAAGATTTTGAACAATCGGATAATAATGAGTTTATTTTGCCGTAAAGAGTTTCCTCTTCCATAAATACAAAATTTCCGCTCAGATTTTCGATATAATGCTTTACTTTGTAAGGTGCCTGATCTGTCCAATGAGCATAAAGCGTAATATTTCCTGTACATATATCCTTACTTTCGATCTTATTTCCGCCTTCCTTTGCCGTGAACCATCCAAGGAATAAATGTCCTTCTTTAACAGGAGTCGGAATATCTCCATATGTGGAATTCTTTACAAGCATGATATAATCGGCAACGCCTGTACCACCGTTGGGATCAAGAGTAACTTTTGCTTTTTCGGTGTCGGGAAGAGAATAATCATCAATATCAAAAAAATCCACCGTATAGGAAATGCTGTAATTAATTGGATTCCCTGTTTTTTCCCAGTATGAATTTCCATCATTTTTCGACACCCATCCATACTCATACTTCTGTCCTGATACTGTAACATTGTACGAATAATTTTTGGAAACATTTACGCCGCCTGACGGTCTGAAAATTATACAGCCCTTCTGTCCGTATCCGTCATTGTTAATATTTATATATCCGCTGCCTGAATTTGTTTTACAATCATTTGTTCCGCTGAATGTCCATGACTGTCCTGTGTTGACACATGTCAGGGTTACATTTGCAGTATCTATATATTCATTCAAAGAAATCGACCACGGATCATCCGTAAGAAAATATCCGACAGGCGTATTCTGTGCAGGCCATGCAACAACATCATAACTGTCGGCAGAACTGTTTTTGTGGTCAGTTGAGTACATAGCAGAAAAATATTTATATGTAGAATCACTTTTGTATACAATTCCAAATCCGGTCTGAGTCATTCTGGGATCAAGCACCCATCTTCTGTGTCCAACCCTGTCAATATTGCTCGAGTCAGAGTCACACATCCAGCCCTGCTTAAAAGAACTGCCTATCGAAGACATACCTGCAGCAAGATTCGAGTTTGATGCTCCTGCATATCCAATATCAAATATATCACTGTTCATATCCGAAGGCTTATCAGGAGAATGTGAAAGCTTCCCGTTTGCTGAATTTACCAAAGCGGCAGCCTGAGCTTTCTGATTATATGTCTCGTTTAAAGTTACATTCGAAGGAATACCCGCAATGTATCTGTATGTGTTTAATAACACCAGAGAACCGTTAAGTGTATCATCTGACAGTCTTCCTATGGCATAAGGTGCGCTCGTATTCGGATTCGACGAATACTTGTTGGTATATGCCGCATCCGCCGGATGTGTCGTTATATAATTCGAGATCTCATATTTGGTATGATAATCAACTTTCAGATCCGAACTGCCCGAATTTTCGTTATTTGCATTAGCAACGCCGGACATGGCAGAAACCAAAGCGATCACTGTTGCAAATGATAATAAACTCTTAAATGCTCTTCCTTTTATTTTCATGGATAAACCTCCGAAAAACTTTATGAATATGCAAAAACTCATATAACAATATTTTATCATTCAGGATAGCAATAAGCAATGAAACAGGCCTTCGGAAAATGTGAAATATTTCTTTCATTGGGATTAAAAACATTAAAAAAAATGACAAAGGAAGGGCATGATTATTCATGCCCTTCCGGAATTGTAATGATGTATAAAAATCTTACCAAATTCAAATTATATCAATTCCCTCATTAGACCAATCGGCATCTGATTAGAAGCTGTCTAAATGGATTATTATATATTAATAACTTCCGGCATTGATCCCGTACTTCTTGCAAAGGTTGTTGAATTCCACGGAATTGATGAAGCCTCTCAAGACATAGTCTCTGCTCTTTCCGTTCTTTAATTCCTTAATCCAGTTATCGAAACCTGCCTTGTCGGGTTCTCTGTCAAAGAATGCGCGATATAACTTGGTTACGTATTCTTCGTCAGTCATTTTCTTCTTCTGGAATTCTTCGCTGTTGATGAAACCTGCGGCTACATCAGCACCTGTTGCCGTTTTACTGATCAGTCTGTTCGTCCAGTCTGCAAGACCGGCAGCTTCAGCAGGTCTTTCGAGAATGATGGTATAGAATCTTTCAACAAAAGCAGTTACCTGTTCTTTTTGTGAAAGCTTTCTCCATTTAGCCTTGTATGTTACATCATTTGCGGGCATCTTTGTGGCAACTGTTTTGTCCCAGCCTGTAAATTCATAACCGTCTCTCGTGGGAACGGGTGCGGTTATCTTTGCACCGTATTTTACATTACCCTTTGTGTAACTTCCCTTGGCTGATCCGCCAGCGAAGTCCCATGTAAGTTTGTAACTGTTTCTTGTGTAGTAATATTTTACAACAAGCGAACCATCAGCCTTTATCTTTGCAGTCTTAGTTACGGGTGAAGTGAAACCGGTGTATGTTTTAACTGCAGGTGTAACCTTTGAATTTGTCTTTCCTTTTAAAGTTTCTGTATCACTTGCTTTCGCAGCATATGTTCCGTCAAGTTTCTGCTTATAGTGTTCAACTGTATAAGGTATATTGGTATTCGCTTTCCACTGAGCATAAAGCGTAATCTTATTAGTGTTTAATGTAGAAAATTTAACTTTTTCTCCGTCTGCATAGGAAGTTCCTTTCCCATCAGCCTGAGTATTCCATCCATTAAATTTATATCCTTGTCTGCTGAAAGCGTTCTTGTTAAGCGCGGTTGAAGTATTGTACTTAATGCTTTGTGCTGTCATCGTACCGCTTCCGCCGTTTGCATCAAATGAAACAGAATATTTACTTGGTTTCCACTGCGCATACAGTTTGGTATTTTTTCCTGTTATTACTGAACCTGCCTTAATCTTTTTTCCTGAACCGTCAGCCTTTGTATTCCAGTTATAAAACTTGAATCCGCTTCGTGTAAATCTGTTTTCTGTTAAGACTTCCTCTTGCGCTGAATTATAATACTGTGTATAGGCATTTCCTTTTCCGTTATTGGGATAAAACGAAACAGCTTTGTAGGGATCTTCTACAAATATTTTGTCCTTTACGGAAACACCTGATACTACGCCACTTTGACAAATATATATCCCTTCAGTGCCTTTTTCCTGAGTGATGTTATCTTTTATAACAGTCCCATCTATAGAGAACTTTTGATCCATAGCATCTACGTGAATAACCAAACCGCCCCCAGAATAAGCACTGTTTTTTGAAATGTTACATCCGCTTATATGCAAATCATTATTTTCTGAATCTATTCCACCACCACTAAATTGAGTTTTATTATCGGTAATATTTCCTCCCGAAATTTCCGCTGAACTAACTTCTAAATATATTCCGCCTCCTGAAACTAACGATTCATTTCCGGAAATGTTTCCACCATTTATTTGCAAGTTTGAACCGTAAGAGCAAAAACCACCGCCAAAACAGTCGCAAGTATTATTTGAAACACTTCCACCTGTCATCGTCAAAGTTCCACCTGCTACATACACTCCACCGCCGCTGCCTCCGGCGTGGTTTACCGCAATGCTTCCATCATTTATGCTTGCCGTTGATTCCCACATATAGATGGCTCCCCCATGAATTCGGCATGAATTATTCGAAATAGTTCCTCCGTTCATTGTGAAATTTGCGGAATACAAAGCTACCGCACCGGCATCTCCATATGAGGAATTGTCTGAAATATATCCTCCATTCATTATGAATTCTCCGTCGTAAACATATACACCACCACCGCCGGAACTGGTTGAAGCATAATTTCTCGAAATCTTACCTCCATTCATAATAAATGTTCCTTGTTCATTTCGAACCCCGGCACCGCATTGATACGAGTTATCGGAAATCGTACCGCCATTCATTATGAATTTCCCGGATTTTATGCAGACTCCGGCCGAGTCACAATCCTTATCATGACAAATTTTTCCGGAATTTCCATTTTCATCATATAAATTCAATATCGAATCTTCATCTAAAAGTACAGTATTTAACGCAATATTTTCACTAAACTCTGACTGTACAATACTGTGACCATTAAGGCACAGATAAACTTCCTTATTACTTGAAACTTCAAAATTATTGTATCTAATCTCAATATCTTTTGTAAGATAACCTCTTCCACCGTTTACCCCAAGATCAACCAATTCTTCAGCTGTGCTTATGGCCGTCCAGCCCTCATGCTTGGAACCGGTTTTATCCGAACCTTTATGTGCCGTATGGGCTTTAGGTGCCGCATTCGCTGATAAAGGCATTCCTGCAAAAGAAATAAGTACGATGAAAGCAAATGCCATCAGTGTATACATCAAATTTTTTTGTACAGAATTCTTCATTTCAACTCCTCCTCACTATATATAAAAATCGTAAAAAACGTCATTTTTCAAACAATAAAATATTATCAAAGGTCATAATATACGTCAACAAAAACAGCAACTCAAAGTCACTGTTTAAACAAAGAAACCAAATATTAAAAGTCACCGTTCAAACAACCAAAGCCTTAGGCAAATGTTAATTTTTACAATTCTTAAATACAAAATCTGAGAAATATAAAGAGCAAAAAAGTGCGGACTCCGTGATTATTTTCACAGATATCCGCACTTTTAAATCTTAGTAATTTAATTCATAACATACTACATTGACTAATTAGTAATAGAATAAATTCTTGTGTTTCCAATCACTCGTTGAAAACGACTCATCAACTCCGATTCCTAGTAACTTCCCGTGTTAATTCCATACTTCTTGCAAAGATTGTTGAACTCAGGTGAATTTATAAATCCTCTAAGTACGTCATCTCTTGTTTTTCCACTCTTAAGTTCTCTGAGCCAACCGTTGTAACCGTCCTTATCAGGCTCTCTGTCGAAGAACGCACGATATAACTTGGTTACATATTCTTCGTCAGTCATTTTCTTCTTTTGGAATTCACCGCTGTTAATGAAGCCTGCCGCTACATCAGCACCTGTTGCCGTCTTACCGATCAGTCTGTTCGTCCAGTCGCTAAGTCCGGCTGCTTCAGCAGGTCTGTCGAGAATTATGGTATAGAATCTCTCAACGAAATTCTTAACATTCTCTTCCTGAGTGAGCTTTCTCCATTTAGCTTTGAAGGTTACATCGTTTGCAGGCATTGTTGAAGCTACTGTTTTATCCCAGCCTGTAAATTCGTAACCGTCTCTTGTGGGAACGGGTGCTGTAATCTTTGCACCGTATTTTACATTACCCTTTGTATAACTTCCCTTGGCTGATCCGCCTGCGAAGTCCCATGTAAGTTTATAGCTGTTTCTTGTGTAATAATACTTAACAACAAGTGTTCCGTCTGCAGTGATCTTTATAGTCTGAAGTTCAGGTGCAGTAAAGCCCTTATATTCTTTAACGGCAGGAGTAACTTTTGTATTAGTCGTTCCTGTAAGCGATTCAGTTTCACTTGCTTTTGCAGCATACGTTCCGTCAAGTTTCTGTTTGTAATGCTCTAC
>JAIKXN010000014.1 GCA_024684055.1 Lachnospiraceae bacterium
TCCATTCCCTCAAAATAAGCATTGCAGTGAAGAGGTTTGAAAGTTTCGTCCGTTGCCGAATATCTTTCCAGATCATAATCCGGCATAAGATACCAGAGTTCTCCGACCTCGAATTTATCCCTGTCAAAGCCCTGGGAAATTCTTTCTTCCTCGGTCATCATGAAATACTGCAGGTATAAATAATAGTCGGGATTTTCTCCATGAAGCGCCCATGTCGGATCGACATGATAACCCTTGCCGCCGACCACAACATAAACCCAGTCATGATATGCGCCCTGTCCGTAATGGATTGCCTCCACCCCGCACTGATACAAAAGATATGTATATGCACTCGCAATTTCGCAGCAGATTCCATTCTTTTTCATAAGACATGCGTAGGTGCTGAAATCATCGATACCCTGTCCGTCAAGAGGTTCGTAATCGTAGACGAAATTTCTGCACATATATTCATACATGCACATGACCTTTTCAAACTCGGAATAATCAGAGCGAACGGCTTCGTTTACCATTCTTGTGATTTCCTCTTCGAAAGCCTCTGCTCTCGCCGCGAACTCTTCCTTATCCATTTTATATGCAAGTCTTCCGACTCCGTTTTCATAACCGTCACCGACAACGAGCGTACATGCCGGGGGATAATAATTGCCTATGGTGCATGGATCGAGACACCATTCATATGCTTTTTCATCCGAGCATTCAAAAGTATCTCCGCCCGCTCTGATTGCATCGATCATGTTGTAAAAAGAATCCCACATCTCTTTCGTGCAGTATTCCGACATAAGTTCGGTATAAACATGCGGGTTGAATTCAAAAGGCTCAGGTTCCGCCTCAGGTTCGGTAACCACCTCTTCCTCAGACACTTCCTCTGTCAAGGCCTCGTCCTCGCCGTCATCTGTTTCGGTCGATATTTCTGCAGTTGTTTCGGGAATTATTTCCGAATTGTTGTCAGACCTGTCCGTTACGGCAGATGTCTGAACTTTGGCACAGCCAGTAACAAGCAGCAATAAAGATAATAAAGCAAATAATCCTTTTTTGATAATTCTCAATTTAATCTCTCCTGATCAGTAAAAATGTTTCGTTGAATTATTTACCCTATACACATGAAAATCTGAAATTTTAACCATATTCAACCCTATTATATACATTTCCCCGAAAAATGTAAAAATTTTAGCGTTATTTTTCAACATATCCTGATTGTTCTTTGTGAAAGTGCTACTACTTCGTCCACATCTTCGGGTTCTATTCTTCTTATCGTTAAATCTATTTTTCGTCTCCTGATCTGAAAGCTGATTTTTTAATAGCACCGGCAAATTCTTTGTTCAAACTTTGCTGTTTTCTTTTATAATTGTTTGAACGTCTTTGTTATATTATAATGTTCGTATCAAAAAACGGAGAAAAAACATCAATGAAAAAAGTTTTTTCGGATTTATCCGACAGCAATATAAATCTCATTTTCGATCTTGACGGTACCTTAATAGATACCGAAAAACTCTACAGAAAATACTGGCCGATGGCACTTGCTGACTACGGGTACGAACTTTCCGACGAGCGTGCTCTCATGCTTCGTTCGCTCGGCCGCCCCTTCGCACCTCGTCAGTTCAAGGACTGGTACGGAGAAGATTTCGATTACGATTTAATCCGCAAACGCAGAAAAGAATATGTCGAAGGCCACATCGAAAAATACGGAGTTGAGCTTCGCCCCGGTGTACAAGAAGTTCTCGAGCGTTTAAAAGCCCAAAATATAACCGTTGCAATCGCTACGGCAACTGACCTTGAACGCACGGAAAAATACCTGAAGATGACGGGAATTCGCGAATACTTTTCACACATCATCTGCGCAACAATGGTTAAAAACGGAAAACCCTCACCCGATATTTACGAGTATGCGTGCAAACAGCTTAATGCCGATCCTTCGAACTGTTACGCAGTTGAAGATGCGCCAAACGGCGTAAAAAGCGCCCATGCGGCAGGACTTAAAGTTATTTTCGTTCCCGATCAGGCGCCCGCAGACGATTCGATCCGCGACATGATCTTTGCCGAAATACCGATAATTTCGGATATTATCTAAACTTTACGAGCAGCACGAAAAATGCTGCTCTTTTTCATCTCTCTTGTAATCGCATTAATAAGTAATGTATAATTGTTTGTGTTGAAATTATTTGGAAAAGTAAGGATACGCCATGTTTTCTTTTGAAAAAAAACTGCCAGAGTTTCTTGAAAAAAATATACTATTAATCTTTATTATCGTAAGTCTGCCCGTTTCTTTTCTGCTCAGACTTTCCGCTTTTAATTTCATAAGTTCCGACATGGACGGATTTCTCATCGGCTGGTTCGGTCAGATCGAGCAGCTCGGCGGGATCCGTGCACTTAATACACAGGTCGGCAACTACAGCGTGCTTTACCAGACGTTAATCAGCATCATGACTTACATTCCCGT
>JAIKXN010000069.1 GCA_024684055.1 Lachnospiraceae bacterium
TATTATGACAGAGAAGATAAAAGACCGGAGGTGGAAATACAAACGCTATCAGAGTCTTTTTGCAAAGAAAGAGATGAACCTGAACTCGAAGTGATATGTCAAGTATATAATATCAGTCCCGGGAATAATAAGGAACTTTTAAAGAATACTGAGGTACCCAGATCATATGCATAAATAGTGGAAAGTGTCAGCGATAAGAGCAAAACAATGTCTTTGAAGGATGCGATTCATATGACGATAGATGAATGCATATCAAGAGGCATTTTAAGCGATTTTCTTTCTGAGAACCGAAGAAAGGTGGAGAAAGTTATGAATTTGGATTTTACATTTGAAAGACAGCTTGAACTTACCAGAAAAGAGGAGAGGGAACTTGGCCGGGAAGAAGGCCGGGAAGAAGGGCGCGAAGAAGGGCTCGCAGAAGGTCGCGCAGCAATTGCGTTATCGCTTTTGAAAAAAGGAAAGATTACTCTTACAGAAGCTTCGGAAGAACTTGGGATCAAAGAAGAAAAAGTCAGAGAAATGCTGGAAGAAAAACACTAAAACGCACACTTCTAAGATGGACAAGCCAGGTGCTGTACTGTATAATAATACAATAAAAGTGAATATATTGGCAAAATCGTGGAAACGCGATGACGCAATGCTCCAGAGCCTGTAAAATGGTAGTCAGCTGCAATTATTGGGAATGAAAGCATCTTTCTACTATCGTGGCGAGATGCTTTTTTGATTTGAAAGAATTAAAGGAAAGAATAATTTGAATAAAAAATCGTATGTAATAATTTTATCCGGAATTCTTTTTGTTCTTGTTTTGTTTATTGGCATTTTCGGAATCTCGAAAATAAAGCAAAGCAAGGATTATCTTTCTGTGACTGATATTAGTCGAAACGAAGGAGATTCTTTATCAAGTGCAGTGGAAACAGGTGTACTTCTGACTGAAAATGAAGAGGTTAAACAAACAGAAACTTTTATCGATAGAAACGACGAAAACAGCGATTTTAAATCGGAAGAAAACATACAAAATAATACAGGAAACGATCAGGGAAATCCTTCG
This sequence comes from Lachnospiraceae bacterium, assembly GCA_024684055.1. Taxonomy (GTDB): domain Bacteria; phylum Bacillota; class Clostridia; order Lachnospirales; family Lachnospiraceae; genus UBA3766. The sequence goes on from JAIKXN010000069.1 coordinate 1,049, forward strand.
GATAACCCGAAGGAAATTACTAAGAATTTTTCGAAGATAAATGCGCCGGAAGATGCGATTTCCGAAGATACGGTTTCTCCTAATACGGAAAACAGTTCGAATCAACTTGGCCTTTCTCAGATTGAAGATTACAATGGCGTTCCTTATGTTGAAATAAATGGGAATGTTCCGTTATTTACAGATGAAGACATAAAGAACCTTGAATTTGAAAATTACTCAGAACTTGATGCGTTGGGAAGATGCGGCGTGGCATTTGCATGCATCAGCATCGATACCATGCCGACGGAAGAGCGTACCTCAATTGGAATGATAAAACCGTCAGGCTGGCATACCGTAAAATACAACGATTTGATTGACGGGAATTACCTTTATAACAGATGTCACTTAATCGGATTCCAGCTTGCCGGTGAAAATGATAATGAAAAGAATCTTATAACCGGAACAAGGTATCTGAATGTAGAAGGAATGCTGCCTTTTGAAAACAAAGTGAGTGACTACGTAAAGAAAACGAACAACCACGTTTTATACAGAGTAACTCCGTGCTTTCACGAAGATAATCCTTTGGTTTCAGGAGTTTCCATCGAGGCATATTCGGTGGAGGATGAAGGCAAAGGAATTTGTTTTTATGTTTATCTTTACAATGTTCAGCCGGGTATAATAATCGATTACAAAACCGGAGACAGTGAACGAGATTCAAGTTACGCACCTGTCGGTCGGGAAGAAGTTATTGTGGAAGAGGAACCGGTGATTGCAGAGCCGGAAGTAACGAACGAAGAGGCTTCGGTAAAATATATCCTTAATACCAATACTCACAAGTTTCACTATCCGACGTGTTCAAGCGTTTCGGAAATGAAGGAAAAGAACAAAAAAGAAAGCAACGCATCAAGAGAAGAAATAATCAACCAGGGCTATGCGCCTTGCAAAAGATGTAATCCGTAGGTTATATTTAGGTTGGAGATTCTGGCAACGTTTCAAATTTAAGTTGTATGGATTATTAACTTAGTATGCGGAAAAGGATAATTGCAAATGCAATTGAAGCATTTAATGATACAATTCGAAGTTTTATATCGTATAATAATTTTATGGTTTTAAAATTCAGTTTAGTTTTATATTGGGTGTTTGTTTTGAAAATGGGAGGATTACCATGCCTTTTCAGATAGTCAGAAATGATTTAACAAAAATGAATGTAGATGCTATCGTCAATACTGCGAATCCGTCGCCGACATACGGCTCCGGACTTGATAAAGCGGTTTACGAAGCAGCAGGAATGGAGCAGCTTCTTGCAAAACGAAAAAAGATTGGCGAAGCAAAGAGAGGTACTTCTTTCATTACGGATGGGTACAATCTGCCTGCAAAATACATTATTCATACAATCGGGATTCCCTGGGTGGACGGGAAAAACGATGAAGAAGTAATCATCAGGGAATGTTACAGAAGCACATTTAAACTGGCTGTAGAAAACAAAATAAAGAGTCTTGCGCTTCCTCTTCTTGCCACGGGAAATTACGGTTTCCCCAAAGAGCTGGCATTGAAGATTGCAACATCGGAGATACAGGATTTTCTCAGTGAACAGGATATTGAACTCTATCTTGTAGTTTTTGATGATGAGTCTTTTTCTCTTTCAAAGGAAAAGTATGGCGATATCGATTCGTACATTAATGACAATTACGTCGAAGCAAAATCTGTTCTCGAATACTATGAAGACATTGAAGAGTCAGATATTGCTGAGGATGTAACAGAAGGCTCTGATTCAGAAAGAGAAGAGAGGGGTAGAAAAAGACTGTTCTCTTCCCGGAATAAAAAGGAAAACAGGAAAAGAATTCAGGAAACAGGCAGTGCTGACAGCATAGAAGAGCAAAAGCTATATGAAAATGACCCATCGCTGGCTCGTTATCACAGAGCTTCTTCGATGCTTGCCGATTTTTCCGAAAAGACCGGAAGAGCGGACGAGACCAGAGCTTTAAGAGAAGAAGTTTTTGGGGAAGCGATGGAGGAAAGTCGTCCTAAAAAATCTTCCCCGGCTATGAATTTTATTTCCGTGAAAAGCGGTGAATCAGCACCTAGAAGCCTGGATGATGTTATCAGCAATCTTGATAAAACATTTATGGAAATGGTATTCACTTTTGCGGATAATAAAGGCATCTCCGATGTTGAAGTGCAAAAACGCGCGAACCTTGACAGAAAAGCTTTCTCAAAACTTAAATGCGGAACATCAAAGAAACCGAGCAAGAATACAGCACTTGCCATTGCGGTTGCTCTTGAATTAAATCTTGATGAGACAAAGGATCTTCTTGCAAGAGCGGGTTATGCGTTATCTCCCTGCAGCAAGCAGGATCTGATCGTGCAGTATTTCATAGAGAAAGAAGTTTACGATATTTATGAAATCAATTATGCACTTTTCGAACACGATGAAGCTGAACTGGGAGCGAAAGCGTAACTAATGTTTAAGAAAATGCAATTAAATATTTTCGTCTTACAGAACAGGGAAAACAAACATAAAGATGTCTGGACTTGGTTTCCTTATTTTTTGTTAAAAAATCTCGTACTCTCTTTTATATAATACTGACAGAAGAACATAAAACAGACTGCTTGAAAATGTCGCCTGACAAGTGACCGACCGAATCGAATATTGAAATATAATTACCTCAGTAACAGGAAAACAACGATTACTGAGGTAATTTTTTAAGAATTCGGAGGGAAAAACATGAGAGAAAATTTAACAGAGTTA
>JAIKXN010000090.1 GCA_024684055.1 Lachnospiraceae bacterium
ATCTTTTTGTTTTTCTCAACAAGAAGATCGTATCCTAAAACCAGAAGCGGGAAAATGAGGAAACAGTCAAGAAAATAAATATTTGTATAATACTGAATCACAAAACCGCATGAAGCATATGCAATTCCGGCAAACACTGCAATCGCCTTCTTTGCAACTTTGGAATTTGCATAAATGCTCATGAACGCCGAAGCAAGCATAAGTTTGAAAATAAGGAAGAAAGACATCGAATAAAGAATATTTTCTCTCTTCACAAAAAAGAAAAAGAGATTTGTCGGGAAGAAAATAAAGTTGCCGAACAAATCACCCATGGACGATCCCAGCGCGACATTCCAGTTAAGAAAACAGTCAGCGTTTCCGTGAAGGAAATCGTAAGTATGATAATAAATAGGAACAATACTCTGAGCCATATCGAAGTATGATATGGTATTGGTTCCGAAAGGATAAATTCCTTTAATAAGATAAACCACAAGAAGCATCAGACAGATCGATGCAGGAGCAATCAAAATCCATAATTTGTTCAAAATGAATTTGAAGTCTTTTTTCATTTTTTAATTCCCATTACACTTTCATCTAAATATTTTGCCGATTTTCATAAAGAGTTTTTTAAGCCTGAGTCTGCTCTCAACCTTCTTTTTTCTGAGAGCAAGCATATCTTCATCAACATACATGATCTTTCCCGTTTTATACTTGTTTATAAATACGGTTTCATCATCAAGGATTCTGTTCTCTCTGTTAAGATTGGCGCCGGTTGCACTGGTCGTGGAAACACGAAATCCGGAATAAGCTTTCTTAAGATAATATGCATTTCCGAAATTAAGAATTCTTAACCAGTAGTCCCAGTCAATAGTATACCATAAAGAAGTATCAAAATAACCCGTTTTTCTTGCTGCAGAAGCTCTGAACATATTATTAATGGGCTCACACATAAAATTCTTGCTGCAAAACAGGTCTTTTTGCATTGTTTTGCCATCTATTTTCATATCTTTATGATATTTTTTTCTGGTAAATATTTTCTTTCCTTTTTCACTCATTACGTGGGCAGCAGAAAAAACGATGCTTACATCCGGATTTTCATCCAATATGCGTGCCTTTTCCCTTATGGCACCCGGAAGCAAGAAATCGTCTGCGCAAACAATAATGATATATTCGCCTTTTGCCTTATCAAGCAATACATTCCAGTTACCACCCATACCGAGATTATGATCGTTCTGATAGAGCTGAACTCTTTCATCCGTAATCTCTTTTATTTTATCAACCGTGTGATCGCTGGATGTATTGTCACTGATAATTATTTCCATATTATCATAGTCCTGAGCAAGGACCATGTTAATTGTTTCCAATATGAATGGTTCTCCGTTATATACCGGAATACATACACTGACTAATGTACTCATTTTCTCACCGTAATTTATTCTGCCTCATGTTCTGCTACGGCTTCTTTTTTCTTCTTCTTTTTTAAGACAAATTCAAAAACAACCATAACTACTAATAATAATACACCGACTGCAGTAAGAATAACACCCTTATCCATACCCGGAAGTTTATATTTCATAACAATTTCATAAGTTCCGGTATCAGGAAGCTGTAATCCCAAAAATGTACCGTCAACAAGAGCAAGAGTCTCAACTTCTCTTCCGTTAACAAATACACTCCATCCTTCGTCATAAGGAATGGATGTCATCATTAATCTTCTGTCGCCTTCTACATTAATATGTCCTCTTACAAATCCTGACTTGTAATCATCTACAACAAACTGTTCTTTGCTCAAATCATCAAAGAACTCCTTCTGAATATCATCATCAAATTCATAAATGTTAATGTTGTCAAACGAAGTCTTAAATTCGGAAGTTTCCGATCTTCCGATATCAAGTAAAAATTCATTTGATGTTTCCTCATAAGGAAGTTCGATTGCAGGAGAAAGATTCATAATATCATCGTGACCGTTAACTGTATTAACGCCGCCGCCGTATACAAAATCTCCTTCTTCCGCAAGAGGATTTTCAACCTGGAACTGAGCATAAACTTTCTTTAAATCATCATTCGTAACCTTCAAATGAACAATACCGTCTTCGGAATAGAATTCCATAAAATACATATTTTCATCGACTTCGGGATTCTGATAAACCAAAGAGTCATAATAAACATATTTAATATTGTCTTTTGATATTCTGGTAAAGCATTTATCTTCAATACCCGTCATGCGGTAAAGAATATCATTCATGTTTTCAAAGACATTTCTTCCGGGGAACGAATAATTAATCATGTCATCATTAACCATATATCCAAGGTTAAGGGTTTTGGAATACAAGTTAATAACGGGATCGACGTCATTTTCATACATCTGATCGTTTGTATAAATGACATCTTCGTTCATGTATTTACATTCAATAACATATTTAATATTCAAAAGCATGTTCGCTACAGGATTGTATCCGGTAGCGGTTGTCATTCTGGAAGTAGTAGCAAAACCAAGGTTCGCAAGAGTATTACGAACTCTCCAGTTCTCGCAGGAAGCAAAATCACAGACACCGTTATATCCGAAGAAGGAATCGGAATTATGAATAATATCATTGTTGACGATTAATCTGTAAAAGTTCTTGCTGTCGCCTTCATTTTCATATATTAAATCAAGTGAGTGATTTACAACATTCTCCCAGTTATAATAAGCGCCCTCTTTTGTTTTGCCGTAAAGGCACAAATTCATATTGGAAACAACTTCAACGGAAAGAAGAAGGATTGCCAGAGCGGCAAGAGAAACCTTCTTGACTTTCTCTTTACTCGATAAAAACGCAATTCCAATCCATGCAAGAATAAACAAAACATTTATTATAAGATTAAGCGGAGTATTTGCTGTTTCGGGAATCGCTTCAAGTTTCTGAAGTCTGTATTCAATCGAAAAGAAAAGAACCAAAGCAATCAAATATTTAAATGCACCCGAAATCTTGATTTCCTTAATGAACATCGACTGTCTTACGGCCAATATGCATAAAAGGAAAGAAAATACATACGAAAATCTGAACCAGAAGAAATCCGGAGCATCAAAAGCATGCATGAATTTATAGAAAGGAATATAAATATAGCAGATAAGAATAAAAGCAACAGTAACTCCTGCTATAATTTTTTCTTTTATCGAGATTTTTTTGTTTAAGAAATAGAAAGGAAGAAGCAATAACACAGGAAGACCTGTATAAGTATAAGAATGTCTTCCTATAATATCATTAAACTGTCCCCAGAACATGCTGTTGAATATTTCCATAACAGTAACGTTAAGATTAGTAAAATCCGTTGCATCCGGGGGATTGTTAATAAGCAAAAACAATAAGGTGGGAACCCAGACAAAAGCAGAAATCAAAACAGCTATGATACCTGAACCAACCCATCTTAATGTAAGTTTAATATATTCTTTGTAATTTTCTTTGTTGATTTTAAATGCAAGAAATCCCAAAAGGAAAATGAACGAAAATACTCCATCCATATATCCCATATAAAATTGGGAAATAAAGACATATGCGTAGCATGCAATAAGAGGTGCAAATTTCTTCTTTTCAAATCCGTAAATTACAAAAAGACAGATAAGAGGAAGCATAAAATATGCATCCTGCCACATAATATGATATGAAGCGTAACAAGCCATGAAACCGCAAAAAGCATAGCAGATAGAAAATAAAACCGACTTTATATCATCAACTTTTAATCCTTTTGCGCAGAAAAGCTGGAAGAAAATTGCAGCAAGCGCCATCTTTACAATAATGACAGCAGCTGTAACTACATTTACATCCACATTATAAAAAATTAAATAAAGAACATTGACCGGGCTTAAAGCATAATACGCAAGTGCCAGCGATGTATTCATTCCCATGCTTATATCAAAAGAATACCAAGGAGTCTCTCCGTTAAGTATGTGTCTGCAAAGCATCCTGATATAAGGCACATGAGTTTCGGCAAGATCACCTCTTACCATTACGAACATTCCGCTTTTGAGCATTCCCGCAAAAGAAAATGTCAAATAAGCCAATATAACAGTCAGTAAACCCGCGATGATCCAGTAATATTTTTTGTCAATGCGCTTTATTAAATCTTCTATTTCGAATTTTTTCTTTTCAGATTTCTTTTCGGATTTTTTTTCACTATTGTTAATTTCTTTGGATTTATCATCGATAGAATTATTTACAGTATTTGTATTTTCCGTCATAAAAGTATATCTTCCTTATAATTATTCAAAAAATAAAGGCGCCCCATTTGGAACGCCTTTATAATTAAATTTGTAATTAAAATTACTGAACTACGATAGGTGAACCTGACTTAGCATCTGCGTGTGAACCAAGAACAGTGATCTTAACCTGGTTAGAACCGATAACTTCATAAGAAATGCTGGAAGCACCCTTTGATTTAAGTTTACCGTTAACAGATGTACAAGAAACACCTAATGTCTCTTCGATAGCTGCTTTCATCTGAGAAGAAGCTGAACCACCCTGGTTGAAACCGCTGATTGTACCTGATGTAGGCTGTGTGTAACCAGAAATTGTTACGATAGCGGGATCCATCATAGCTGTTACAAGAGCTTCCTTACATGTATCAGCAAGCTGTGTATCTGCAGATACGTTTGTCTTCTCGATGTACTTAATAAGCTGAGGTGCCATTACACCAACGAGAATAGCCATGATAGCGATAACGATGATAAGCTCTACTAAAGAGAAACCTTTGTTGTTTTTCATAATAAATAATCTCCTTTTTACATTTTTGTGACGTTTTGTTTTTTTCTGTATACTCAATATAACAAATGAAAATTATTTTGTAAACAAAATTTTATACTTTTTTAATAAAAAATACACGATTTGTTAATTGTTTATAAAACACTTTTACCATACTGTTGACTTTGCACAAACCGATTTTATTTCATATCAATCCATTCTTACTTTGTGCATCAAAACATTGATTTTATGCTTAAAAGGGGATGTTTGGAGCCCTCTTTCATGAAAATTACATAAATTTTTATATTTTTTTGCAAAAAAATATTACAAATTATTTTATTTTTTACGAATTTTTATCTTTATTATCTGTAAATCAATTATAACTTTTCTATACAGTTTGTTTATAATTTCTTTATAATTGAAAATCATATTATGTAAAGTAAATTTATATCATTCTTAACCTGGATCCGGAATGATCCTATACTAAAAATTTTTAGTATCAGCCAGTCCTTATCTTCGTAAGTATTATTTTGCATCCGTATGTGCAGGTATCCTCTCTTATCAAAAATAAAAGAAAAAGGGCCGCATTTTGAGGTGACCCCCAAAAGTTAGACTTTTTACGAGACGACTTCGGTCGTCTCGTTTTCTTTATGCAGCTAAAAGATGGAGCCTGTATTGAACAGGACTCATCCATCCTAACTTTTCTTTTATTCGATCTTCATTGTAATACT
>JAIKXN010000160.1 GCA_024684055.1 Lachnospiraceae bacterium
GCTTTGCAATATCTATAAAAAAATAAACGTATTCATTTTAAAAAACTATCTTACTTACCCATACAGAATTCGGAGAAAATCTTATCAACTAAATCGTCGTTTACTTCTTCACCGATTATCTCACCGAGTGATGCATATGCACTCATCAAATCTATCGAAAGAAAATCTTCCGGCATTCCGTTTTCAATTGATTCAAGAACCTTGCAGATACTTGCGTCCGCATCGACCAGATTGTTTTTCTGACGAAGGTTTGAAACCATAATTTCATCATTGAATGATAACTGACCTTCAAAGAAAAGCTCTTTTATCGTATTGAAAAGTTCTTCTTTTCCCTCACCTGTTTTTGCACTTGTATAAAGGAAAACAGGTCTTGTTTCGCAGTCTTCAAAATGAGCGTTAATCTCCTGTTTTGTCATCTCTCTCTGAAGATCCGATTTGTTCATAAGACATATGGATTTCTTTCCTTCTATCAAAGAAATGATCTGATCATCCATATTATCCGGATCTTTTGATGAATCCGTTACATATAAAACAAGATCGGCTTTTTCGATTGCGGATTTTGCTCTTTCTATTCCGATTTTTTCAACAACATCTTCCGAATCATGAATACCTGCGGTATCAACAAGATTAAGAGTAATTCCGCCTATATCAATCGTCTCTTCAAGCGTATCTCTCGTTGTACCTTCAATCTCTGTAACTATGGCTCTTTCTTCATTAAGAATCATGTTAAGGATCGAAGATTTTCCGGCATTCGGCTTTCCTACGATTGCGGTATTTATGCCTTCTTTTATGATCTTTCCGCTGTCATAAGACTTAATCAAAGCTTCAATTTTAACACGGATTTCTTTTAATTTTACCTCGAGTTCATCCTCAAATCCATCAAGCGACATATGCTCCGGATCGTCAAGGCAGGCTTCGATATTCGCTATATAATAAAGAATGTTTTCTCTGATCTCTTTTATAATGGAATACATTTTTCCGTTAAGATGTGAGATTGAATTCTTTCTTGCAAGTTCACTCTTCGAAGAAATCAGATCCATAACGGCTTCTGCACCTGTCAGATCGATACGTCCGTTAAGAAAAGCTCTTTTCGTAAATTCACCAGGTTCGGAAGGTCTGCATCCGTTATTTAAAAGCAGATTAAATACCTTTCTGAGCACCAGAATACCGCCGTGGCAGTCTATCTCCACGACATCCTCCATGGTATAAGACCTGGGCGCCTTCATTAACATTACCAGAACTTCATCAATTATTTCATCGCCGTCAAAAATATGACCGTAATGGATCGTATGCGTTTTTGAATCCGCAAGCGTCTTCTTATCCGGTGACTTGAATATTTTATCCGTTATTTCTATCGCACTTTCTCCGGAAACTCTTATAATCCCTATTCCCGAAGGTGACAGTGCCGTGCATATAGCGGCTATGGTATCCATTATATCTCCTTGATTAATTGTAACTTTTAAAAAATAAGGCTGCGATTAAGCAGCCTTGTGAATTATTTCTTTAATGTGATGACTACTTTACGATAAGGCTCTTCTCCCTCGGAATGAGTAGTAACATAGTTGTCGTTTTGAAGTGCAGAGTGAATTACTCTTCTTTCGTAAGGATTCATGGGCTCAAGAGTAACGCTTCTTCTGGTTCTCTTAACTTTGAAAGCCATGTTCTTTGCGAGATTTTCGAGAGTTTTGTTTCTTCTTTCTCTGTAGTTTTCTGTATCGACTTTAACACGAATGTATTCCTTGGTTCCTTTGTTAACCACTAATGATACAAGGTACTGAAGTGAATCAAGTGTCTGTCCTCTCTTACCGATGAGAACACCCATGTCTTCGCCTGCGATCTCAATATTCAAGCAGTTTTCGGAAGCATCGTATTTTGCTTTGATCTCATTTTCGATCTCCATTTTCTTGAGAACGTCTGATAAGAAATCCGAAGCTTTTTTCTCAACTTCTTCTGCATTAACGTTGATCTCGCGCTTTTTAGGCTCTTCTTTCTTAGCTTCTTTGTTTTCGGACTTAGCAGAAGCTTTTTCTTCCTTTTTAACTTCTTTCTTTACGTCCTTATTTTCTTTTTTGTTTTCTTTGTTAACTTCCTTGTTTTCTTTCTTTACTTCTTTTTTCTCTTCTTTTTTGGGCTCTTCCTTAAATACGGATTTAGCTTCTTCTATTTCTTCGCTTTTAATTCTTGCTTTGATCTTTGCGGGCTTTGATCCGATTCCAAGGAAACCTGCAGAACCCTCATCTATTACTTCATATTCAAGTGATGAACTTGTTACGATAAAATGTGTGCAGGCGTCAGTGATAGCATCCTGAACTGTTTTTGCACTGAATTCCATATATTCCATTTATATAATCCTCCCGATTACTTACTTACTGTTTTTCTCATTAAAGTCTTTTACCATTCTTGCCTTTGATGCAATGCTTCCGGATGTTGAAATCTTGTCATTCTTTTTAGGAGCGTTTTTAAGATTTCTGTTGTTTACCGATGAAAGTGTATCGCTTTTGGAATTCTGAGCATAAGGATTTACGAATTTGGTATTATTCTTTGCCTTGTCGTAAATTCCTTTTGCAAGAACACCTTTCTTTTTGAGTTTTTCCTCATATTTGGCTGTGTTCTTCTCGATAACTTTATCAATATCCATCTTGTCGATGTATTTGTTGATCACAATCTGCTGAACACTTCTTACCACAGCACCGACAATCCAGTAAATACCCATACCGGCAGGAAGTGTGAAACAGAATACAGCGGACATGATCGGCATGAATGTGTTCATCATTTTCATTGATGACATCATGGGATTATCTTCCTGTCCGTTTGATGTATCGGCTCCGTTTGCATTGGGTGCAAGCTTAACACCGATCCACTGTGTTAAAGCTGCAAGCAAAGGAATCATAACTGCCACAAGGATTAAAAGAACCCATCCTTCAGGTTTTTCTATCCAGCTTGATTTGATGGTATCAAGAGGAGAATATCCTATATTAATACCAAGGAAAAGATTATATTTTTCCAAAGCAAGATTTGTATTATTTACAAGATCTGAAAAATCAGGGAATTTAGCTGCAAGATTATTCCAGTCAGCCAAACTTGCTCTGTTTAAAACATCAATAAATGTATTTCTTGTCGATTCAATATTCTGCAAAGCATTATCTGAATTGATAAGATTTGCGGTAATATTTTCGATTGAAATAGTATCAATATTTAAGAATTCAGGCTTAAACTGCTTTTTGTAAGCTGCAGCCGAAGATAAAGTCTGAATAAATTCAGTCGAGTTCTTAAATGTCTGAGCATTTTCAACAACACCGGGATTAACTGTATTTACACCCATAAGTGTGTTAACGAGATTTAAAAATTCATTCTTTATCATGGGAACATATGCGGGAATCGCATAAATAACACGATAAAGAGCAAAAAGAATAGGCATCTGGATAAGAAGCTGGACACAGCTGCCGGAAGGTGAAACACCGTACTTGGCATAAACTGCGCTTGTTTCCTGCTGCATCTGCTGCATTAAATCAGGATCCTTTACTCCTTTGTACTTTGCCTGAATTGCCTGAATCTCGGGATTCATGATAGCAGACATTTTTGAGAACTTCTGCTGTTTAATTGTTAAGGGTAACATTAAAAGATAGATAATAACTGTGAAGATAATAATCGCAACACCGATATTCGGAGTTCCTCCGTACAGAGATGCGATCTTATCAAGAACAAAAAAGATACCTTCCATTAACTTGCCAAGTACCCATGCAACCTGGCCTATAATGAACGTGGTATTTTTAGTCAATAACAATTCGTACAATTCTGCCTCCTGTTACGGTACAGGATCATAGCCGCCTTTTGAAAATGGATTACATCTTAAAATTCTCCACGCAGCCAAAAAACCGCCTTTTATTGCTCCGTGTCTCTGTACTGCTTCAAGGCCGTACTGACTGCAACACGGATAATAAGGGCAGCGGGTAGTCTTTAAAGGTGATAAATATTTTCTGTATAAATTTATTAAAAAAATAAATATTTGTTTCATTACAAGATTAAATAGAGCAAATATATCTTTAACCTTTAACGGGAATATCCAAAGTACCGTTTAATTTCATTAAATGTAATAATGCACTCTCAATACTTGCGTAATCGCAAGCGTCAGATCCTTTACGTGCGATGACTGCAATGTCTAAACCGCTATTAAACATTTTTTCGTGCAGCCTGTAACTTTCTTTGATAAGTCTTTTGACTCTGTGTCTGACAACACTGTTGCCGACTTTCTTACTTACCGAAATTCCAAGTCTGTTAACGTCCGAATTATTTTTCAACGTATATATTACCAGATATTTGTTAGCATATGATTTGCCGGACTTGTAAACATTCTGGAAATCCTGATTTTTTAAAGAATTCGTAAATAACATATTTACTACCGAAAAATTGATAAAATAAAGAGAAAAAAAGGCCACATATCTGCGGCCTGCTTATTTCAACTTTATGCTGATAAGACTTTTCTTCCCTTAGCTCTTCTTGCCTGTAATACTTTTCTTCCGCCGGGAGTACTCATTCTTGCTCTGAAGCCGTGAACTTTAGATCTTTGTCTCTTCTTAGGCTGAAATGTCATTTTCATAAAAGCATACCTCCATTTCCTATACGTCGAAAACACATAAATTATAAAGGAAAGAGTTTTTTGAGTCAAGACAAAAATATCGCATATTATATAGGAAATTACTGAAATTTTTTTATTTTTCAAGATATAGTTTCTTCCTATTATAAAAGTACAAAATATTGATTAAAAAACTATTATAAAGTTAAAATAATAAATTTACATAAAAATATCAACAAAACGTTGATAAGTTGTGGATAAACTCTTTTGTCCATGTTTATTAATGTAGGATTTTCGAATTTAAAAAAATTTATTTGTTTTGTTTTTGCACCTTCAAAAGTGTTTATAATGTTAAATCAGGTTATGCACATAAATGTGGATTTCTGTGTCATAATTCAATAGAAAGTTAACATAAAAAATTTTTTTTAAAACATATTTTCAGCCTTTAAAATTTGATTTTAATTGCCTTCTGGCATATAATAGAATAAGTGAAGGAGGCTTTATTTTATGAAACCAGTTGAAGAGAAATGGGAAATTATCAAGAATTCGGTAATAACCGAATACGATATTTCTCCCATAGCTGTAAAGACCTGGATCGACCCAATGGAATACTACAGCGAGACCGATGACAGCGTAACGATAATGTTACCCAATAATAAAGCCAAAATACTGGATCTAATAACTGATAAATACAAAGATATCTTTATAATTGCAATTTCCGAAACATTAAATAACGATTATGATGTAAATTTCATAGTTGATGATGTTAAACCTCAGGAAAATGAAGTTATTCAAAATAATTTTCAGGAAAACGAATCCTCAAATTCCAGTTTAATAAAAAAATATACATTTGATAATTTCGTTACAGGAAATAACTCATTTGCTGTAAGTGCCTGCCTTGCTGTTGCCGAAACCGCCGGTACTGATAACAATGCTTACAATCCTCTTTATATTTACGGTGGTTCAGGTTTGGGCAAAACTCATTTAATGCATGCGATAGGAAATTATCTTAACGAGCATAACCCTTCATTGAAGATTTTATACGTAAACAGTGAAAATTTCACCAATGAAGTTATCAAATCAATCAGATCCGGTAAAAAAGACAATACCGAATCAATGACCATTTTAAGAGAAAAATACAGAAATGTTGATGTTCTCTTAATAGATGATATTCAGTTTATTATAGGAAAAGATGCAACTCAGGAAGAGTTTTTTCATACTTTCAATTCACTTTACGAAAACGGAAAATCAATCATCATTTCTTCCGATAAACATCCTAAATATATGGAAATCCTCGATGAAAGATATTTAACGAGATTCCAGATGGGACTTCAGGTTGATGTTCAGCCGCCCAACTATGAAACAAGAAAAGCCATCCTTATCCAGCTTAATCAGAAGCACGGCGACAAAATAAGCGATGAAATTCTTACATATATTACTGATAATATTTCTTCCAACATAAGAGAACTTGAAGGAGCATATAACAAACTTATCGCTCTTTCAAAGATTTCATCCAATGAAATTACTCTTGAAATGGCTAAAAACAGCTTAAAGGACATTATAAATCCAAATAAAAACAAAGTTATCAACTTTGATGTGATAATGGAAGAAGTTACAAAACATTATAATGTTTCCGTAAATGATATTTTATCCAATAAGAGAAATAAAGAGATTGCCATTCCCAGGCAGATAATCATGTATCTTTGCGACAAACTTACGGAAGATACAAAGAGCAGCATAGGAAGCAAATTAAACAGAGATCATTCAACTGTTATTTCCAATATTAATAAGGTAAAGGAAATGATCGAAAACGATCCTTCTTTTGAAAAAAATATCGACTCTTTAATAAAGATTATCACATCTTTATAAACACAGTTTTAAATAGAAAAAACTCTTATTTTATGGTATAATTAATAAGTTATCAACATATCAACACACACTATTATTAATTTTATTAAAATATATAAATTATTTAGTTAAGGAGACCGGAAAATGCGTATTTCCATCGAGAAAGAAAAATTCTTAAATTCTATTTCAATTGTCAGTAAAGCAATCTCCAATAAACCCAATCTTAATACAAGCGGACATATACTTATAGATGCAACAAAAGGATTTATAAGACTTCTTGCAAATAACGAAGATATGGCAATTCAGGGTATAGTAGACGGTGAGATAATTGAAGAAGGTATGGTAGGAGTAGATGCCAGACTTCTTAATGACATTATAAGAAAGATTCCTGACGGAATGATTAATCTTTTCTATAACGAGAGAGAAGATGAAGATGCCATCAAGGTTTTAATAGAAAGCGACAATATCAAATTTAATATTTCTGGAAAACAGGGATATCTTTTCAGCGATCTTCCCGAAATCGAAAGAGACAATAAACTTGAAATCAGTCAGTATGCATTAAAAGATATTATAAGAAGAACCATCTTCTGTACGGCTGTTTCATCTGTAAACAAAGTTCTTGAAGGAGAATTGTTCGTTATCAAAAACGGTGTATTCAGAGTAGAAGCTGTTGAACAGAGCCGTGTTGCGATAAGACAGATTGAAATCAATAATACTGAATCTGATAACAGACTTATCATTAAAGGTACAAGTCTTAATGAGCTTATTAAGATAATTTCCGATGATACGGAAGCAATGATCGATATTTATTTCATGCAGAACAATGTTGTTTTTGAATTTGACAGCAACATTATTGTAATGAGACTTATCGAAGGCAATTTCTTTGATTCTTCAAATCTTAAATACAATGACTATATTACAAAAGTTGAAGTAAACAAAAAGAATCTTTACGAATGTCTGGACAGAACCACTCTTATTGCAAGAGACGGTGACAAGAAATCCGTAAAATTCGATATTAAAGACAATAATCTTAATGTAAGCGTTATTTCTTCTATCGGAAGCATTAATGAAAACATTGATATAGAAAAAGAAGGCGAAGATATTGAAATTAACTTCAATCCAAAGCTTTTCATAGATGCTTTGAAAGCAATTGATGATGAAACGGTAACAATTTATCTTATAGGTAAAAAATTCCCCTGCTTTATAAGAAAAGAAGATGTTTATAACTACGTTATTCTTCCTGTTTTGGGATAAGGAGTATTATGGATTTTTATTTAAAAGATGATTTCATTAAACTCGGTCAGCTTCTTAAGGCAGTTAATCTTGTTGAAAACGGAGCTGATGCCAAATTTGAAATCCAGGACGGAAAAGTATACGTTAACGGCAGCGTTGAATTACAAAGAGGTAAAAAAATAGTTGCCGGTGACGTAGTTAAATATAAAGGCAAAGAAGTAAACATTAAAAAAATTTAAGGTGAATAATGGTAATAAAATCGCTGGAACTTGAAAATTTCAGAAATTACGGGAACCTTTTTATAGAATTTGATGAAGGAACTAATATTTTAACAGGTGAAAATGCTCAGGGAAAAACAAATATTCTTGAAGCTATTTATTTGTGTTCGACAAGCAAATCCCATAAAGGTCAGAAAGACGGCGAAATTATTAAATTCGGAAACGAAGAAGGCCATTTAAGAACGATAGTAAATAAAAAAGATGAAGATTTAAGGATTGACATGCATTTAAGAAAGGGTAAATCAAAAGTAATTGCCCTTAACATGGAAAAACTTAAAAAAACATCCGAGCTTATAGGAATTTTAAATGTAGTTCTTTTCTCACCGGAAGATCTTAATATTATCAAAGGCGGACCTTCCTACAGAAGATCGTTTGTTGATATGCAGATATGCAGACTTGATTCTTCTTATGTATTCAATCTGAGCAATTATAATAAAATAATAGATCAGAGAAACAAACTTTTAAAAGATATTTATTTTCAGCCTGCATTAAAAGAAACTTTGTTTATCTGGGATTCACAGTTACAAAGTTACGGAAGCCAGGTTATAAAGAAACGAAAAGAATTTATAAAAGAATTAAATGAAATAGTTAAAAAAATTCACTTAAGACTTACCGGTAATAAAGAAGATATAGAAATCATTTATGAGCCGGATACCGAAGAAGACAAGATAGAAGAAGTATTAAGATCAAATGCCGAAAGGGATTTGAAAAGCAAAATGACTTCTTCAGGTCCCCACAGAGACGATTATATTATAAATATAAACGGTATAGATGCCAGAAAATTCGGCTCTCAGGGACAGCAGCGAACACTTGCTCTTTCTTTGAAACTTGCGGAAATAGAAATAATTAAAAACAAAACGGGAGAAAATCCGATTTTGCTTCTTGATGATGTATTGTCGGAGCTTGATTCCAACAGACAGAACATGCTTCTTGAAAGCATAGATGAAATTCAGACAATAATTACCTGTACCGGACTTGATGATTTTATAAACGAAAGATTTAAAATAGATAAAATTTTCAGGGTAAATAACGGAATTGTCGAATGTGTGAATCAGGAAAATCAGTAGTTTTATAAATGTTTAATATACAGAGGTAAATATGGAAAACAAAAACAAAGAACAGGAATACGGTGCGGATCAGATTCAGGTACTTGAAGGATTGCAGGCTGTAAGAAAAAGACCGGGTATGTATATCGGAAGTACTTCCATAAGAGGTCTTCATCATCTTGTATATGAAATAGTCGATAACTCGGTAGATGAAGCTCTGGCAGGTTACTGTAAAAATATTACCATTACTTTAAACAGTGATAATTCCGTAACTGTTGAAGATGACGGTAGAGGTATTCCCGTAGGTATTAACCATAAAACCGGTGTTTCCGCAGTTGAACTTGTATTTACAAAACTTCATGCAGGCGGAAAATTTGGCGGTGGAGGATATAAGGTATCCGGCGGTCTTCACGGTGTAGGCGCATCCGTTGTTAATGCTCTTTCAAGATGGCTTGAAGTAGAAATCTGCAGAGACGGGGAAATCTATTTCCAGAGATATGAAGACGGCGGAAAAAATGCAGGTGCTTTAAAAGTATTAGGAAAATGCGATGCTGAAAAAACCGGTACAAAAGTAACATTTTTAGCCGATGACAGAATTTTCGACGAAACGGTTTTTGATTTTGATACATTAAAGAACAGATTCAGAGAGACCGCTTTCCTTACAAAAGGTTTAAAGATCAATTTAATTGATAACAGATGTGAAGAAGCAAAGGAAAGAACCTTCCATTACGAAGGCGGTATCAAAGAATTTGTTTCATATCTGAACAGAGGAAACACACCTCTTTACAATGACATTCTTTATTTTGAAGGAACAAAAAACAATATTCAGGTAGAAGTTGCTATTCAGCATAACGACGGATTTAACGAAATGGTTTACAGTTTCGTTAACAATATCAATACACCTGAAGGCGGTATGCATTTAACAGGTTTTAGAAATGCGATTACCAAAACCTTCAATGATTATGCAAAAACAAACAAGATTTTAAAAGATTCAGATCCCAATCTTTCTGGAGAAGACATAAGAGAAGGTCTTACGGCAATTATTTCCGTAAGAATCGAAGAACCTCAGTTTGAAGGTCAGACAAAGCAGAAGCTTGGTAATGCAGAGGCAAGAGTAGCTGTTGATGCGGTAGTCAGCGAACAGCTTACTTACTATCTTGAACAGAATCCTCAGGTTGCCAAGACAATCTGCGAAAAATCAATCCTCGCACAAAGAGCAAGAGAAGCTGCAAGAAAGGCAAGAGACCTTACAAGAAGAAAAACAGCACTTGAAGGAATGGCACTTCCCGGAAAACTTGCAGACTGTTCTGACAAGAATCCGGAAAAATGTGAAATCTACATAGTCGAGGGAGATTCCGCGGGAGGATCCGCAAAGACTGCCCGTGACAGAGCTACTCAGGCTATTCTTCCTTTAAGAGGTAAGATTCTTAATGTAGAAAAAGCAAGACTCGACAAGATATATGCAAATGCAGAAATTAAGGCAATGATCACTGCATTCGGTACAGGTATTCATGATGATTTCGATATTTCGAAGTTAAGATATCACAAGATCATTCTCATGACCGATGCCGATGTCGACGGTGCACATATCAGTACTCTGCTTCTTACATTTATTTACAGATTTATGCCCGATCTTATTAAAGCAGGACATGTATATCTTGCAACTCCTCCTCTTTACAAACTGGAGAAGAACAAGAAAATCTGGTATGCATATTCGGATGAAGAATTAAACAGCATTCTCGAAGAAGTAGGAAGAGACCAGAACAACAAGATTCAGCGTTACAAAGGTCTTGGTGAAATGGATGCGGATCAGCTTTGGGAAACAACAATGGATCCCGAGCACAGGATCTTAAAGAAAGTAACCATGGACGGTGAAGTTGAATCCGAAACGGACCTTACTTTCACCGTACTTATGGGTGACAAAGTTGAACCCAGAAGAGAATTTATTGAAGAGAATGCCAAGTTTGTTAAGAATTTGGATATTTAACAACGATTGTTCCTTTTATCTTATTTTCGGAAAATAAAATATGAGTTTGGTGTTGTTTTTGATTCCGCTGTTTTTTGTATGGCTTTTGATCCTGGCAATAGCGGAAAAAAATAAAAAAGGAATAATAAAATTCGGAATTTTAAGTGTGGTTTCAATAGTTTCCGAACTATTTGTAATTGTCTATCTAAACAATTTGGTAAACGCATTAAAATGATGAAGTGTTAACAACACGGAGGCAAAATGGAAGATAATATTTTTGACAAAATTGAAGAAGTTGACCTCAAAAAAACGATGGAAGACTGCTACATAGATTACGCGATGAGCGTAATCGCGGCGCGTGCGCTTCCCGACGTAAGAGACGGTCTTAAACCTGTTCAAAGAAGAGTTCTTTACTCAATGGTTGAACTGAATAACGGACCTGACAAGCCCCATCGTAAGTCGGCGCGTATCGTCGGTGATACAATGGGTAAATACCATCCTCACGGTGATTCATCCATTTACGGAGCTTTGGTAAACATGGCTCAGGAATGGTCAATGAGAGCACCTTTGGTAGACGGTCACGGAAACTTCGGGTCGGTTGACGGCGACGGCGCAGCTGCAATGCGTTACACTGAGGCGAGACTTTCCAAGATTTCAATGGAACTTCTTGCAGACATTTACAAGGATACGGTTGATTTTGTACCGAACTTCGATGAGACGGAAAAAGAGCCTGTTGTTCTTCCTTCCAGATATCCCAACCTTTTGGTAAACGGAACCACAGGTATTGCCGTAGGTATGGCTACCAACATTCCTCCTCACAACTTAAGAGAAACTATCGATGCCGTAGTAAAAATCATCGATAACCAGATTACTGAGGACAGAAAAACCGAAATAGACGAAATCATGGATATTATCAAGGGACCGGATTTCCCGACAGGCGCCATGATCCTCGGAACAAGAGGAATAGAAGATGCATACAGAACCGGTCGTGGAAAGATAAGGGTTCGTGCCGTAACGGATATTGAGACTCTTCCTAACGGAAAGAACAGAATTATCGTATCCGAACTTCCTTACATGGTTAACAAAGCAAGACTTATCGAAAAGATAGCCGAGCTTGTAAAAGATAAAAAACTCGACGGTATCACCGATCTTCGCGATGAGACAAACCGTGAAGGCATGAGAGTTGTTATTGAACTCAGAAAAGATGTTAATCCCAACATCATGCTTAACAATCTTTTCAAACATACACAGCTTCAGGATACTTTCGGTGTAATCATGCTTGCTCTTGTAAACAACGAACCCAAGGTTCTTAACATTCTTGAAATGCTTGAGTATTATCTCGATCATCAAAAGGATGTTGTTACAAGAAGAACAAAATACGATCTTAACAAAGCAGAAGAAAGAGATCATATTTTACAGGGTCTCCTTATTGCACTTGATAATATCGATGAA
>JAIKXN010000181.1 GCA_024684055.1 Lachnospiraceae bacterium
AAGGAGGAAAAAGAAATGGCTTTATTTGAATCATATGAAAGACGTATCCCTCAGATCGAAAAAGTTCTTGCAAGCTATGGAATTTCTTCCCTTGAAGAAGCTGAAAAGATCACAAAAGATGCAGGTCTTGATGTTTACCACATGGTAGAAAAAATTCAGCCTATTTGCTTCGAAAATGCAAAATGGGCTTACACAGTAGGCGCAGCAATCGCTATCAAGAAGAATGCTCGTCGTGCTGCTGATGCTGCTGCAGCTATCGGTGAAGGTTTACAGGCATTCTGTATTCCCGGATCTGTTGCAGATACAAGAAAAGTTGGTTTAGGACATGGTAACTTAGGAAAGATGTTGCTTGAAGAAGAGACAGAATGCTTCGCTTTCCTTGCAGGTCATGAATCATTCGCAGCTGCTGAAGGTGCTATCGGTATCGCTGAGAAGGCTAACAAAGTTCGTCAGAAACCTCTTCGCGTTATCCTTAACGGTCTCGGAAAAGACGCAGCTCAGATCATTTCAAGAATTAACGGATTTACATTTGTTGAAACAGAGTACGATCCTTATACAAATACCGTAAAAGAAGTTAACAGAATTTCTTACTCAGAAGGCCTCAGAGCAAAGGTTAACTGCTATGGTGCAAACGATGTTTGCGAAGGCGTTGCAATCATGCACAAGGAAGGTGTTGACGTATCCATCACAGGTAACTCAACCAACCCTACAAGATTCCAGCATCCCGTTGCAGGTACTTACAAGAAAGAATGTATCGAGCAGGGTAAGAAGTACTTCTCAGTTGCATCAGGCGGCGGTACAGGGCGTACACTTCATCCCGACAACATGGCTGCAGGTCCTGCTTCTTACGGTATGACGGATACTATGGGACGTATGCACTCAGACGCTCAGTTTGCAGGTTCTTCATCAGTTCCCGCTCACGTTGAGATGATGGGTCTTATCGGTGCAGGTAACAACCCCATGGTTGGCATGACAGTTGCTGTAGCAGTTGCTGTTCAGGAAGCTGCTGACGCAGGTAAGTTCTAATAGTATAAAATAAACAATATACCCTTTGCCCGAAAGGGTAAAGGGTATTGAAAAAATCAGTTACTTTAACCAATTGAAAATTATAATACGATATTTTGTCGGAATTGTTAAAGCCGGAAGACAAAAAACGTTTAAATATGCGAATTTTTTATATTTTTTTATGTAATTTCTATTGACTTTACCGTTTCTACAAGTTATAGTATTTATAGTTTGTAAAAAACACAATTATTATTATTTTTAGGAGGGAAAAATGGATAAGAAAACTGCTTTAATTATCATGTATGTTTTAACAATACTTGGATTTGGACCGGTTGGCTTTTTAATCGCTTTGCTTGCTGGTAAAAAAGAAGTAGTTGGTGGCAGAAACTTAACTCAGGGCGCTATTGTTGTAATTATCTCTTGGGCTGGTTCTTTACTTTTCGGCTTAGGATACCTTGTAGCATTAGTATTCTCAATCATGGCTTTAATTAAGATCTTCCAGGGCGACTTAGAGCCTGAATTACCTGTTATCGGCCAAATTAACTGGTTTGACAAATAATAATTTAACATATCAATGATAATACCCCGGATGCGATGCATTCGGGGTATTTTTTATACCTTAATAGTGCGAATCTGTAATCAGGAATGCTGAACAGTCTGAATGTTTCGGAATAGAAAACTAAAGGAAACTTCCCAACTATATTATTTGTATTTTGATTGGAATACTGAATTAAACGTTTCGGATTTTTATGATTCTTTTCTTTATAAGGATAGACATACATATTTGAGCGAGGGATATTATAATGTTGATGATAAGGAATACTTTTATATTCCGGCCGGTTATAATTCCAATGAAAAATGGTACAGATATGATGACGATTATTCGAACTGGGATGAAGTTTATAATGAAGAATTACCTGAAGTATTTGATCATAAATCTGCAATAAATGATTTCTGGCAGACCGAAACATGGATCCGTCGACTCAGGTGTCGGATTTCGGAGAAACCGATTTTTATGCAAATGCACATCCTTCCTCTAATGACAAAGACAGTGATTCGAGCTGGTCCAGACGTGATGACGATGACGATGATGATGATTCCTGGGACAGCAGTTCAGACAGCGATTGGGACAGCGGGTCAACGGACTGGGACAGCGATTGGTAAGAAGATAAAAAACTCTCTTTAACGTTTAAGTTGAAGAGAGTTTTTTGCTTTAAGTTTTAGTTTATCGTTTTTACTTTATGCTTTTTTAAATTTCCTACTTGTTTTGTAAAACATCACCGATGTAATTAACACATTTTAAAACTTCATTGTAATTGGCTACACCGTTTTTGAAATATGTATCATTGTAATCGCTGTCAAGCGCAAGATGGAAATTCTGTTCGGCGCTGTCTACATATTTTGCGGCTTCTTCGGAAAGATACTGGCAGTCTTTGAATTCCTTTGGCGGATCAACCTTTGAGAAGGTTTCGAATTCTGCTTTAAGTTTATCCAGAGCATCGAACATTTCCGTTACAGAAGTTTCCGAATTAACATCGATGTTGTTTATAATAGCATCAGTAGCGATGATTCTTTCGTAAAGTTTATCGACATCCTTTCGGTAATTGTCGTATTTTACGGAGCCGGGTGCGCAGGCAAATAAAGATAAAAGAAGCGCAAGGCACACTGTCGGCATAAATATTTTTTTTATTTTCATGGATTTATAAATGCCTTTCGATATTAAATTATTTAATCACTTGTTTTTGTAATTAATCCCTTGTTAAAATACCATATATTGAGTTTTTATGCAATAAACAATTATTGATGAAGTATAATATTTATGATACTATTATTTAGTTGAAGCAGGCATATATATTCAGTGTTTGCAGTAATTTAAGCATTATTCGGAGGCTTTATGAACGGCGCTGAACTTTTGGTTAAATCTTTGGAATGCGAAAATGCAGATATTATCTTCGGGTATCCCGGAGTTTCTATCTGTCCATTTTTTGATAAATTAACAGAATCGAAAATTCATCCGGTGCTTGTCAGACATGAAGTAAATGCGGCACATGAAGCCAACGGATATTACAGAAGCAGCAATAAACCCGGTGTCTGCGTTTCAAGTTCGGGCCCCGGAGCAACAAATCTTATTACAGGTATTGCGACTGCTTTTGCAGACAGTATTCCTCTTATTGTAATTACAGGTCAGGTTAAAAGCGAACATATCGGTTCTGATCTTTTCCAGGAAGCTGATATTGTAGGTGCCTGTGAATCTTTCGTTAAATACAGTTATCTTGTTAAAAACGCATCTTTAATTCCTCAGGTTGTAAAAGAGGCTTTTTATATAGCTACTACAGGACGAAAAGGCCCTGTTCTTATCGATATTCCCGTTGATGTTCTTTTGGAAGACGGATATGAATTCAATTATCCCGAATCGGTAAATTTAAGAACATATAAGCCTACGTTAAAAGGTCATTCTGTTCAGATAAAGAAAATCATAAATGAACTTTCAAAAGCCAAAAGACCGATTATTATGGTTGGCGGCGGCATCAAGCTATCCGGTGCGAAAGAAGAAGTTCTTGAATTTTCCAACAAGTTCAATATACCAATTGTTTCAACTCTGATGGGACTTGGCATCGGAAGGGATGATAATCCTCTGTATATCGGAATGGTCGGAAATAACGGATCCAAATTTGCGAATAAAGCCATAAACGAATCAGACTGTCTTATCGTTGCGGGAGCCAGAGTTGCCGACAGAGCAGTTAAACAGCCCGATCTTATTACTAAAGACAAGACTTTGATTCATATTGATATAGACCCTGCTGAGATAGGTAAAAATGCAGGTCCTAACATTCCTGTAGTCGGTGATTTAAAAGAAGTATTTACTGCGCTTAACGCCTTTGAAGAGGAATTTGATTTCTCTGACTGGGCTAACAGGCTTAATACATATAAACTCACAAGAAGCGGTTCAAAAGAAAGCACAAATCTTTACGTAGATCCCAAAGAGTTTATTGCTCGTTTATCGGAAAGACTTAACGAAGACTGGATTCTTGTTACGGATGTCGGACAGAATCAGATTTATGCATGCTCCAATTATGCATCTGTAGGCTCTGAGTTTGTGACATCGGGCGGATTCGGATGCATGGGATTTTCGCTTCCGGCTGCTTTGGGTGCCAAACTCGGTAATCCTTTGAAGAATGTTATTTCCTTAAACGGTGACGGTGCTTTTCAGATGTCTATGTGTGAACTGTCTACTTTAAAACAGGAAAATGCCGTATTGAAAATCGTAATTTTCAATAACAAGGCACTCGGAATGATAAAAGAATATCAGCATTTCAAATATAACAACAATTATACTTTCAATGAATTGAACGGACTCCCTCATTTTAAGATGATTGCAAGAGCTTATGATATTGATTACAAAGAATGCAAAGACAATAACGATATCGATGAGAGTATTAACTGGCTTCTCGAATCGTCCGAGAGCTGTATTCTTGAACTCAATGTCGACAGAGATGCTTTTACGAGTTCAAATTAGTATGATTTTCATATAATCGAGGTACTTCATGAAAAAGATTTTTTCAGTATCGGTAGAAAACCGATTCGGTGTTTTGAATAAAGTTTCTTCACTGTTTGCGAGAAGAGGTTATAACATCGAAAGCCTTACCGTTGGCGAAACTCATGACCCGACGATTTCGAATATGACCATTGTTTCAAGCGGTTCTGCTCACGATCTTGAACAGATTGAAAAGCAGTTAAACAAAAAGCTTGATGTTATTAAAGTAAGAACATTCAACGAAGAAGAATCGGTATCGAGAGAATTGATCCTGATCAAATTAAAATATGCAGCTGCCAACAGAGGCGAAATTATAGAGATCTGTCAGATTACAAAGGCTGAGATCGTGGATACGACTGATACAAACATGATCATTCAGCTTTGCGATACGCCGGACCGTGTAGACAAATTTATTGATATGATTCGTAAATTCAATATTGTCGAGCTTTCGAGAACCGGAACGCTGGCAATGAAAAAGTGTAAATGAAGAAAAACGATATAATTTTACTTGCTG
>JAIKXN010000182.1 GCA_024684055.1 Lachnospiraceae bacterium
TTCCGTGGTACTTACCAACCGTCAGTGTATTTTCGAAAGAAAAACGGACAACGAAAGAGTTTTTGTCTGCATAAATGCCGACAGTAACGATTATACCGCTCATTTCGACGCGGGATGCGGTATGGCCATAGATTTAATTACTGGAGAAAACTTCGATTTCGGCGGAGGAACCTTCCTTCCCGCTTACAGTGCGAAGTTCCTTAAATGTGAGAGATAAGATAAAATAAAATAGAAATACAGATAAAGATTACGTTCGAGATAACGACAAAGTTTTACTTTTCTTTATCATTCGCTTGATAAAATGCATTTAAAAAGCGCAGCCGTCTGAATCCGGACCAAAATGTAAAGTGTACATTGACAGGTCTCTTATCAGCGGTGCGCTTTTTTGTTTTATGATATTTATGCCTTCTTTTTATTCGCAGAAACCCGGTTTTGAAATCTTTGTGAATGTACATGCTTTATTCGCAGAAACCCGGTTTTGACATTTATTAAATCTGCAGACTTAAAGACATTTGTTTGTCCCTGCTTTTACCCCTTAATCAAATACTTCCGAAATCATGGATACAACTCCTGAGCCGCAGAAGATAATCGAAAGGATTACAGCAATAATGACGATAACAAGTATAATCTTTCCGACTGAAACAGGTGTCTTTCCGTAAACCTTGCCGGTCTGACCGTTTACCATGAACTGATAAACCTTGTTATTGTATTTGAAGGATGAACACCATATGGGTAGCATCAGATATTTGTAAGTAATCTTGCTGTATGTGGTGGAAACCTTTAAATCTTTAACATGGTCTGCATTGTAATCGCTTCTTATCTTGCTTGAAATATTGCTTTTGATCTTTCCCATAATGGAATTTTTGGCTTTTTCCCATGCGGATTTAAGTCCTACCGAATATCTTTCAGCTACAAAACCAGCAACATATTCCGGTTTGTAAGGAACGTTCTTGGCAGTTTCAAAAGGTTCAAGTCCTTTGAGCATTGCGCTGTCATGACGTTCGCTTCCCTGTACAAGTTCATCATCGAATGCAACCTGATATGTACCTGATGTACGATGCCAGTCGGTTACCGTACTGGTTGTTGTATTACCATCCGAATCTGTAGAACTTACTTCTCTGTCTATACCGTATTTTCCGGAATATCTCGAGAAAGTATCCGTATCGAATGTCCAGTAAGGAAGATAAATACCCGTGAAAGCGTCAGGCTGTGCAGACTGCTTTGCAAGCTTCGGACAGAAAAATTTCTTTCCTATCCAGGCTTTGAAATTAGCACTTGCCTGTTCATTGCTGATTGCAAACGGAACAACTCCTCCGGGAGCGATCGTATTTTCATCATTAGCTTCCATTACCTGGTTGGATCCGCAGTAAGGACATTCATTTGCAACATCGAGAGCATCATAAATCGTCTCTGCGCCGCAGCTCTTACAGATGATCTGTTTCTTAGCCGCACCCCAGTTGCAGTTCTCGGTTTTTTCCGCAGATTCAAAATCAAGTTCCGCAGTGGTTGCCGCTTCATCATTAACGATTTCTTCTTCGTATCCGCAGTAAGGACATGCCATCCCGCCTATATTGGGATCGAAGTCCATCACGCCGCCGCACTTGGGACATTTTTTGTCAGTTTCCTTTATAGTGGAAGCCTGAGTCATGTTAACATTTTCATTCATTCCATCCATATTGTTTTACCCCTTATTTTTAGTTTAAAACACTGTATTAATTATATGCCAACAAAATAAGACTTGCAAACAATACTTATATTACGACATTTGAATTTACACTTTCTTTAATAACAGTTCTGCTACAAAACCGTTATCATTATAGTATTCGAATCCGCCGCCCTGCTGTTCCATATACCATTTAACAAGATAAAGGCCGAGGCCGTATCCATTCTTTTCCGCGGAATTGCTTCCCCTGAAATATTTCTCGCAAAGAAGAGGAATATCTTCTTCTTTCGCACCCGGACCGAAGTCACGTATCCTGATGCATAAATATTTGTCTTTGTCCGGACCGGCTTCTTTTTCGGAAAATGAAATACTGATGTCTGTGCCGGCGTATTTGTACGAGTTGCTTACGACATTGTCTATAGCCTGTTCAAGCCTTAATTTATCCATGTAGATTAAGCACGGGATAACTTCGTTTTCAAACGTGAGCGTTCCGTAATCCGTAAGCGTCGTGAACATTTCGGTTATCTCTCTGCTGTCTTCTTCTTTGGCAAATACTTCAAGTTTTTCCATGTCTTCCAAAGTCGCATGCATTACGTTGCTCATCAGCTGACTTATCGTTCCTGTTTTACCGGCAATGGTACTTACTTTCTTTATATTGTCTTCCGTTTCAGAAATAACAGCCTGTAAATCCTCGCAGTCCGAGCCGTTTTCTTTCGCTTCGTTTAACATGTTTTGATCTGCAAAAAGCTTTCTTTTCAATCTTACTTCAAGCATTTCGCATGCGGCCTGTATTACCGAAAGCGGAGTTTTGATATCATGGCTGAGATCGGTGACCAGTTCTTTTCTCGCCTTTTCAGCCTCCATCTCACGTGTTCTGGAAGTTTTGAGTTCCTCCCTCATAAGATCGAATGCCGCCATAAGCGGTTCAAACATTGTATCATTACGATGCATCGGAAGCGCTTCGTCAAGATTGCCTTTCGCTATCGTATCGCAGAATTTTTCCATTTCCCTTAACGGTTTGATATAAAATACATACATGATATAAAAGATCAGTAAACCGCCGATAAGAAAAGCAGCCCAGATTATCATAAAAATTTTTAACATTGCGGTTTTAGTTTCATTAAAAAAATCTTTTCTGTCTGTAAAAGCAACCTTGCCCACATATTCATCATTTACGCACAGATCAAGTACCAGAGCACTCTGCGCATACTGTTCCGCAAGTTCGGGATTTTCTATTTCTGTTGACAAAATGATACTGCAGTTATATTCTTTTTCTATTTCTTCTTCACTCTCACCTCTTTCAAGCGCATACTGCACCTGATAAAGATAATCGTTATATTCGACTATGTCACGTTTATTGAAAGTAAATTTGCGATCGGCGATAAACAATACCGCGAGCATGATAAGCATAAACGCAACAAATATCACTATGAGTCTTTTGAGATACCTCATAAAAGCTTTTCTCTCTTTTTGTTTTTTATTTACTTCCGGACAGTAAATTGTTACCCAACAGATCGACACGTCCTTTTAAAGATCCTGATCACTGTATCGATCTGCTTCCGAAATATAAAATTGTTTCCAAACAGATCGACCTGACCTTTTTAGATTCGGTTCACTGAATTATTATACTTCCAGGCAGTAACCTGTTCCCCAGACCGTTTTGATAAGTTTCGGTTCATTGGGATTCTCTTCAATTTTCTCCCTGAGTTTTCTTATATGAACATTAAGCGTACTGTCCGAAAAAAATGAATCGCCCCAGACTTCGTCAAAAAGAACTTCTTTTTTGACAATGGTATTTTTGTGTCTGTAAAGACATTCAAGAAGTGCAAATTCCTTGGCTTTAAGAACGATTTTCTGTCCTTTTACAACTGCTGCCATGTTCGCTGCATCCAAAACCAGGTTTTCAATATCGGAAGTTTTCGAACCGCCGTCCTGCAAATCGGGAGCTGCTACAGCCGAACCTGCTTTTTCGAGTTTTTTTATCTGTTCCGCTCGCTTTAAATTCACTTTAACTTTTGCGAGAAGTACTGACAGGCTGTAAGGCTTTTTGACATAATCGTCACCGCCGACTGACAGCGCCACAAGCACATCGTCATCGCTTTGCCTTGCACTGATAAAAAGGATCGGAAGCTGCATGTCCTCGCGTAATTTTTTGCATACTTCAAAACCGGTTCCGTCTCCTAAATTAATATCCAGCAAAACAAGATCGACTGTATTCTTTTTTAAAAAATCAAAGCATTCCGCCACACTAACCACAAAAGCGGTGGAGACTTCAAACATGTTGAAGTACTCCGCCGTCATCTGAGCCAATTCAGTTTCATCATCTACTATCAAACAATTATAATGCATTTTGTTTTCCTCTCGGTCTGAATACTGAAATTATATCATACTATTCTTCTGTTATCATCTTAACGGGATCGAGTTTTTTGATCCTGTTTCCGTTAATCCATGAAACCACAGCTGCCATAACAACGATTACGTAAATAACGCATACTATGCTGAGTCCCGATATCTCAAAGACAACTTTTCTGAAGCCGAATATCGCAAACATCAAAAGCACAACCTTATCTCCGAATAATACAGCAGCGGTTACTCCCAAAACGATACCGATCAAAACTGAAGGAATGTTTGAGAGAATAAGCTGAAGTATCAGCTGATTCGAAGAATAACCAAGTGCCTTGCTTACACCAAGATTTCTCCATTCCTTTGAAATTCGTGTTTTGATAAGAAGCGATTCCGCAAGTCCTACAACAAATGCCGTAACAATAAGTATAAGCACAACAACGAGTCTGAATGTAGTCTGAAGGAGGGTGAACAATCCGCCTGTTGATGCAAGAACATCGACTATTTCCTTATCAGGATAAATATCATTGAATTCTTTTTCCAGATCTTCAAAAGTATATCCTTTTTTGATATAGACGTTACAGCTTTTGGTGCTGACCTCTCTTCCGATCCTAAGGTACCCTGCTTCCGACATATAAGCCATCTGGCCCATGTTGTTAAATGTCTGCATCATTCCGGTTACAATGTACGTTGCTTCCTCTTCACCGGATTTAGCTTTAACTGTATCTCCGACTTTAAGACCAAGCGAATCCATAGCCATGGTTCCGAATGCAACTTCGTTTTCATGCTTCGGCCATCTGCCTTCAACCATCAGTTCCTCTTTCATAACAGATGTATCGGATATTACTCTGGTTGTATAATTTTTCTTTGTTTTTCCGTTTGTAAATTCCATTCCGAGCCAGACTTCGGTAGTGATCTTATCCACGCTCTCAAGATTTTCGACAGCTGAGATCATATTTGCATCGTCAGCAGTAAAAGAAGCATCGGATATGTCAATTCCGGATATACGAAGAAGCGTATCCACATCTTTTCCCATGCTTTCGTAAATACCGAATCCCATTGCAGATGAAAATGCAAGAACACCCATAATAATGATCACGCCGATCTGTCCCCTGAATTTTCCGAATGTCTCTTTAAGTGCAAGAGTTAAAGGCACGGGAAGCGCAGTTTTGTCAAAAGGAAATATATTTTTCTTAAAATTATGAGCATTTATGCCGCCCCTTAATGCTTCAAGAACCGTGGTTTTTCTGTACTCTCTTCCAAGTACGACCGTAAAAATACCTATTATCATACATATGGAAAGCAAAACTGCTATTAAAAGTGCTATATTGGCTCCCTGATTCCAGCTTAATCCCAAAAGGAAAAGCATGATAATACCGATTTTCTTTTGTAAAAGCGCTCCAAGGATCAGTCCTGTCAGACTTCCCATAAACGATACCGATAAAAGCTGGATCAAAAGAATGAAGATCATCTCGTTTACGGTATAACCTGCAGCTTCCATAATACCCGTGTTCCTCATGTTATCCATAATGAAATTCTTCACTGAAAAATCGATAACAACAAGGGAAATAAGTAAAAGAAGCAAAGCAAATACCGTAATGATCGCTATAACAAGAAACGGAAGAATCATGGTTGCGGTCTTCATCATATCTGCAGGAATGAAGTTGGCTGAAATCCCTTTAAAATCGGGATGTGTTTTACTGTATGATTCCATCCATTTATCTATTTCATTATACACTTCATCTGCTGCCGACGTAGGATTTAATCCGCTGTCTATTCCCTTTTGGGACAGATTCACTCTTATATTCATGTCCTGTTCAATAAAACCGGTATTTTCAAACAGCAAGGTCTGATAATACCTTTCCGATATAAAAGCCAGATATGTTCCCATATTCATTGGAGACGAATAAATAAAATCTTCGTTGAAGCCGGCAACTCTGAACTCGTAAATATTCTCGGAAATCTTGATTTCGATTGTATCTCCTATTGAATAAGATGTAGACATTGAAACGGGAATAACTATATCATTGTCTGAAAATCCCGACATATCAATCGATGCCGTATGAATTGTTCTTTCGTCTTCATATGAAGCGAAATGATAGGAATACTCAGCC
The DNA here is from genome assembly GCA_024684055.1 of Lachnospiraceae bacterium. Classification (GTDB taxonomy): domain Bacteria; phylum Bacillota; class Clostridia; order Lachnospirales; family Lachnospiraceae; genus UBA3766. The sequence goes on from JAIKXN010000182.1 coordinate 6,121, forward strand.
CATTTTTTTGCGCCTTTTTTTCTGTAATTTACAAGTGCCGATAAATATTTGTCCGAATCGAAATCCTGATAATGGTCATTTCCACGTATTATTTCTTCGAATTTGAAATTTGTAACCGGATCATCGCTTGTCAGAATAAGAATGTCCGCTCCCTTAATCTGTTCATCGTTTTTATCAAGAACGCTGAATGTTCCGACAACAAGGTTTAAACATATGAAGAGCATGAAAGCCGAAAGAAAAGTCATGGTAAAAAATGTGATCATATCGGCTTTTTGTTTTTTCATATTATTTTTTGCAATAAAGAAATAACGATACATTTTACCACCCCATATTCTGAAGGAA
>JAIKXN010000189.1 GCA_024684055.1 Lachnospiraceae bacterium
AAAACCAACAGAATACCTAACGGAATCAAGATCAGAGTTTTAGGCTTTTCCTTAAAACTTTTTCCCTCTTTCCAAATGTCGGGAAGCATAATGATTACAATCACAAACATAAGTAATAAATATGCAAGCGACAGGATTCCGCCACCAAAAAACCGAGAAACCCCACTTACATATAGAAGAAGCATAAAAATACACATGCTCCTTTTTACAATTAAAGCGCCATGCTCTTTCATTTTTTACCTCCTATCCTCTTGGGTAAATGATTATGCCATGAATATATCACGGTCATATTTAAAAGAGCATAACGCCATCATAAATCCATCTTATATTTTGTTCGTCAAAAAGGAAATTTTAAAATAAATCTGCTACCTCCGAATTCTTCTTTTTCATAGTAAACATTTCCTCCATGCATTTCTGCTATACGCTTTACTATTGCAAGTCCCAAACCGCTTCCCAAATGTTCAGCGTTTTTAGGATCAGATCTGTAGAACGGAGTGAAAATTTTATTGGCAGCTTCTTCGGGTATTCCGACACCATTATCCGATACAATGAATTCTGCCCATTTTTTCTTATCTTCTTTGGTTCTTAAATAAACCTTAATCTCAGTTCCCTCAGGATTATACTTAATCGCATTCTCCAAAAGATTATCGACAGCTCTTCTGAAAAGTTCGACGCATAGCATAACATTTATCTCTTTATCCGGAATATCGGGAATAAGAGTAAAACCGGCACTTTCAACTCGAGGATAAAAGTCGGCCAGAATCTGTCTTACAGTCTCACATATGTCCGTTTTTTCAAAAGTCGGATGATACCCGGCACTGCCAAGTTTTGAATATGTCAAAAGAGATTGAAGAATCTCGTCCGCTTTGACAGCGTTATTGTTTATCGCCTGTAAATAGGTTCTTTTTTTATCCTCAGAAACATCGTCTTCCAGGAGCAATTCACTGTATCCCTGTACGCTCGCCAGGGGTGTTTTCAAATCATGAGAAATTTCTGAAACCAAGAGCATTCTCTTTTGTTCTTCTTCGGTTCGAATGATCTCTTTTTCCTTCAGTTCTCCGGCCAGGTGAACCATCGCTTTTCCAAGTGCATCCAGTTCCGTCGTCTCACCTTTTGTATCGTTAACATCGTACCGACCATTTTCAAGTTTAAGTGCATCCTCAGAAACTTTTTCCAAAGAATACGTAAACTTACGGGCAACCGCTTTGGAATAAAAAATAATAAACGTGATGAGTGCTATCCAATATATCAGAATGATGACCAAAAACAGGGCTGCGTCTGACTTAAAATCTTTGCTTTCGGGATTCAGAGAAAAACTAAAAGTAAATCCGACAGATATCGGTTTTCTTAGAATAAGCCAATATCCGTCATTACTTTCTTTATATGCGACTCCATATTCATATTCGTTATCTTTCCCTGTATTTCTAAGAAACTCTGTCCAATCAGAAGAATGAAATGATTCTTTTCCCTCACTGATATCATCTCCTGCAAGATATACCACGTCAAGGCTTGAATCAACTATCATTACGCTTCCGCCGTCTTCAACATAATTGGATGCATCAATATCCTGCCATGAATCCTGTAGCAATTCATCCGCATAAACTTGCGCATTATTTATTCGAGTTGAACTTCCCTGAAGAAAAATGACCAAAAATATCGGAAGAAATATAAAGGCGAAAGTTGCAAGTATGACACTTAAAAATCGGCGTCTTAAATACTTTCTTGTGGTTTTTATCTTTTTACTCATCATTTACTCCAAGGTCAGCTAAACCTGTATCCTATTCCGATCAGTGTCTCAATATGATGATTTGAATCGTCGTCTATTTTAGATCTGAGATGCGATATATGCACCATGATCGTGTTATCGTCATAAACAAATTCATCCTGCCAAACCTCTTGATAAATCTGCTTTTTCGTTAATACTTTTCCCTTGTTTTCAGCAAAAAACTTTAGGATATGATATTCCTTAGCATTCAGGTTAAGGACTTCACCTGCTTTTTTGATCACTCCGTTACCAAAATCCATCCAAAGATTTCCTGAAACAAACGCGATTTCAGTATTGTCCAACTTTTTTATATGCCTTTTTTGAACCTCAATACGGGCCAGGAGTTCACTCCTGCCCCAGGGTTTCACTAGATAATCATCTGCGCCGAGACGCAATCCGCTAACCTTATCAATCTCATCCCCTTTTGCCGTCAGGAAAATAACTGGCATATCGGATGTCTCACGAATCTGCGCAAGCAAAGAAAAGCCATCCATTACCGGCATCATTACATCCAAGACAGCCATATCGGGTGATTCGCTTTGAAACAACCGAAATGCCTGCATGCCGTTTTCCGCCTCAATCACTTCATGACCTGCCCCTGAGAGCTGGTCACGTAGCAACATTCTTAAATCACTCTCATCTTCTGCTATAAGAATCTTCAAATCTTATTACCTCTTTCATCGGATAAATGTTTACAGCAGTCTAAAATTTGCCGTGTTGTAGCCTTAAAGATATGCTTTGTTAATTAGGTGCAAATAAGGTGCTAATGCATATGTGCGCATGCTGGAAATCCCATGAAATAACGGTTTTTCTACTTCATGTTGGTACTTTGCCGTGGCAAATAAAGAGCACCTTGATTTTTCCTTGCATATCTTCGTATTCCCTTGTATTTCCTAGTTTGTTAAACATTTTCCATAGTCCCCGTTTCGTAGCATGGCATCTCATTTTCTTAAATGTCTTCCACATCATTTTAGGTACAAATCTAGGTAAAATCAAGTGCTTTTCTTTGCCCTAAATGCGGATTTCCCATTCTATATCTTGTATTTTACCCTTAACTCTTGT
>JAIKXN010000229.1 GCA_024684055.1 Lachnospiraceae bacterium
CGAAACTCAACCTGAGTCAGCCTCTTGTGAACGCTTCTTGCTGCCTGCAGGATCGTCCGTTTAAACAGATCTTCCGTCATGAAATGTGAGCACGAGCATGACGCAAGGAAACCGCCGTCGCGCACAAGTTTCATGCCCTTCATGTTTATCTCGCGATAACCTTTGATGGCATTCTTCGTGGCTTCCTTTGATTTGGTAAATGCGGGAGGATCGAGAATGACTATATCAAACTGCTCTCCTGCAGTGAATAGTCTCGGAAGTTCGTCAAGTACATTTGCACATACAAATCTTGCCCTGCCTTCAAGGCCGTTATTCCGGGCATTCTGTGTGGCCTGAGAAACAGCAAATTCGGATATATCAAGTCCGGTAACATCGGTAGCACCTGCTACCGCACAGTTAAGAGCAAATGTTCCCATATGTGTAAAACAGTCAAGAACCTTAAGCGTACCGCTTCCTCCAAGGTTATCTTCACAATTCAAAACATTCTTGCAAAGTCTTTGCATCGCAAGACGGTTTAATTTCTGATCAAGGAAAAAACCGGTCTTCTGACCGTTTACAACATCCACGTTATATTCAATTCCATTTTCTCTGATCTTAACGTTTGTATCGAATTCTTCACCGATGAATCCCTTATGAATATACATTCCTTCTTTCTTTCGAACCGGTGCATCGGATCGTTCATATACCCCGCGGATCTTTATGCCGTCCTCTGAAAGAACCTCTTTTAACTCCTCAATAATAACTTCCTTCAGTTTATCAATTCCAAGCGCCAAAGATTCGACAACAAGCACATCATTATACTTATCTATTACAAGTCCAGGAAGAAAATCAGCCTCACCGAAAATAATACGCATTGAATCAGAATCGTCAAAGCAATCGCTCATCGCGTTCTTTCGATAATTCCATGCGTTCCTTACTCTCATGCGAAGGAAGTCGCGGTCGATGGTAACGTCGCTTCTTCTGGTCATGATTCTTATCCGGATTTTCGAATTTGAATTGATAAATCCCTGCCCCAAGAACCTGCCTTCATCATCCTTAACGGCGACAATATCCCCGTCCTCATATTCACCTGAAATGCTTTCGATCTCATTGTCAAAAATCCAGGCTCCTCCGGCTTTAAGATTCCTGCCTTCGCCTTTTTTCAATACAACAATTGCTCTCATTTATTTACTGTCCGTTTCATTTGTTTTAAATTTTTGCCGTAATCCAAAAATACATACATATTATATAACTTATATATTCTTGTATTATTTTATATCATCAATCATAAAGTGAATCTCACTTAGATTATCTAATATTATCCGAATCAAGTCTTCAGATATATTTTACAAACTTCAATCTAATCCTATGTTTTTATATCTCATAATCAAGGCAGCTTCTAACCTTTGTAAAAGGTCTTACCTTTTCCGTAGCAACTTTAACATGTTCAGGATGCACTGCATATCCTTTAAGAGCTTCTTCGTCTTCAAAAGTCGAATCGAGCATCAGATCGGCATTTGAACTCTCAAGACCATTTATAATCACATTAATGTCAACAATTCCGGGAACCCTGCCTTTAAGTCCTTCAAGACCTTCCTTGATTTCTTTTTTGATATTTTCTTTTTCCTCTTTTGAATACTCTTCTTTCAGAGTCCAAACAATAACATGTTTTACCATTAATTTTCCCTCCTGTTCATGTATATATAATTCATCTTTCTTTTTATAATCCGTAATGTCATAAAACACAAAAATCACGAATTCATTTTATCCATTTCATATAGTTAATTAAAAGCAAAACATTTTGGTGTGTCAACTGTAAATTTGTTAAAAATAATGACATACACCTGCCGCTGAAATAAAATAAATGTAATAAAATATTTCAAACGATACAAAATAGATACATCCGTATTTTATTATACAATCAGAAACGAGGTCAGTTATGAATATAAAAATGCTTTGTGTTGAAGATGACAGTCAGATAAGAGAAATAATATATGACTATTTCACTGCCAAAAAAGATCATGATTTCAAAATTACTATGGCTAAAGACGGTCTGGAAGCCAAAGAAATGATTGAAGAAAATGAATTCGACCTTATCCTTCTGGATATTATGCTTCCTTATATAGACGGCTTTACACTTTGCAAAATGATCAGGCAGAAAAATGATGTTCCAATTATTTATCTTACTGCAAGAACCCTTGAAGAAGACGTCCTCAACGGTTTTAAAACCGGATGCGACGATTATATTTCCAAACCGTTCTCACTTGCGACGCTTTATGCCAAATGCATAGCGCTTCTAAACCGCTCAAAGGGAACGGTCGTAAACGATATCTGCAAAATCGGGCAGATCGAAATCAACTTAAACACAATGAATGTATATGCAAACGGAAACGAAGTCACTCTCGCACCCAAAGAATACGAATTGCTTTTGTATCTTGTTAAACACAAAGACTGGGTAATCAGCAGAGAAACTCTTCTTGATGCCGTATGGGGATATGATTTTGAAGGCGGTGACAGAGTCGTTGACAATCATATCAAAAAATTAAGGAAAGCACTTGGCTCTGCAGCTTCCCAGATACATACCGTTTTTTCAAAAGGCTACAAGATAACGGAATAAATCTGCAGGATAAGCTCAACCGTTTTCCTTTTTGAATTCTGTTTTGTCATATACCGTCAGACAATTGCGGAGGCTTATATGAAGAAAAGAAAAACATTTTTAAAAGTATTTTCCGAAAAAATACTCATTTCAATTCCAATAATACTTATTATCATAATTATCACTTTTACCGCTTTGAATCAGTATTCAAAATACAAAGTTTCCGAAGTGATGAATTATTATTCCAAACCTTTCATTACGAAACTCCTTCAGGATAAAAAAGAAGTTCCTCTCGAAGAAAATTTCAATTTCTATAAATTCAGAGTCGTTCTTAATTACGAATCTCTTCTTTCTCAGTTTCCCGGTCTTAAATCTTATATTTATGTGACCGATTCGGATGGCAATATGATAATGGACTCCTCGCCTGCATGGTCGTTTTTGCATACCGTCAGAGACGAAAACAACGAACTTATGGAACGAAACGTATATCTGTGCGATTACGAAACGCTTTCAAAATTCGATATCGCGAAAGACGTAATTGACAGTTACAATACGATCTACGACAAGACCCTGCTCGAAATGTTTATCCCTTCGAAAAATACTTACAGGTATATTGAAATTCTTGATGGTTACGTAGACCCCGAAACCCTTAAGATGTATCCCACTACCATTGTAATTACAACAGAAAAAATTCCGAGCTGGATGGGAGAACTCAAAGATGACGGTGATTATGTCACTGACAAAGAATTCGTCAGCAGGCAGCTTGAGAATACCGAAGGTCTGCTGCCGTATAAGTATGATATGGAAACCGGAGAATTCTTCCTCGACGGTGAAAAAATAAGCGGATTGCATATTCTCTTAGGAAGAAATATGTCACTTGATGATTATCAAAGTATCGCTCGAAGACCGTTTTCAAACAATTTAACAGATACCGCGAATTATACGGATCCTTCCGGAAAAGAATATGTTATAACCACGAAAATTACCGATGATTTTTTAAAAACATATCTTTCGATAATCATTATTCTTTCAATTATTTACATTCTCGCCGATATTGTTGTATGTTTCCTTCTGGCCAATTTATCGTACAGCAAACTGAAAGTCTGGTATCAGAATGAGGATTACAGAAAAGCATTGATGAATTCCATGGCACACGACCTTAAGACTCCTCTTACCGTAATGAGCGGATATGCAGAAAACCTTAAGTTGAATGTCCAGAGTGAAAAACGGGAGCACTATGCAGATGCAATAATAGAGAATACCGAATACATGAATGGAATTATTGCAGATGTTCTGGCGCTTTCCAAGCTGGAAAGTAACAATGATCCAAATTCTGTGGCAAAAACAGATTTTTGTGAAATTGCAAAAGAAGTAATTGTGCGCTACGAAGATGCTTTAAATCAGCGCGGTATTACATACACTATAGAAAACTCGTTTTCAAAAAACGCAAATACAGAATCCGTAAAAAGGGTTTTGGATAACCTGATTAATAACGCTGTCAAATACACAAAGGATAACGGAAGTATAAAGATCTATTCAAAAGGAAATAGTTTAATTATCCAAAATACTCCCATTACACCTCTAAAAACTACTCCATCCAAACTCTGGGAGCCTTTCGTTAAAGACGACGAAAGCAGAAGTGAGAAAAACGGTACCGGACTCGGACTATCGATAGTACGAAGTTTACTTCAAAGTCAGGGTCTTAAAGCTAAAATTATTTCGAAAGGAGATGATTTCAGAATAGTTATAAAATAATGTTCATCAACAACACAAAACCATCATTCACTGACAAAAA